>NZ_JBWKCC010000004.1:314813-321537 GCF_056436655.1 Streptomyces sp. NPDC043427
CTGCCCCCATAGGCCCTTCTCCACCCAAAACCAGCTCCCCCCCTCCCCCCCCCCCCCCCCCCCCCCCCCCCGCGCCCCCCCCCCCCTCCCCCCCGCCCCCCCCCCCCCCCCCCCCCCCTGGCCGCCTCGGCGGTCGCACGGAAGGTGTCGGCAAGGCTCCGGTACGCGCCCCTGATGAGCTCGGTGATCAGCTCGTCCCGCCCGGCGAAGTACCGGTACAGCGCGGGCCCGCTCATTCCCATCTGCTTGGCGATCGCGTTGAGCGAGAGCGCGGACGCCCCTGCCGAGGCGATCTGTTCCCACGCCCGCTCCTTGATCTCCGCGCGCACCTGGGCGCGATAGCGCTCGCGAGGTGTCTGCGTGTCGTTTTCGACCATGGTTAGAGGCTATCACTATCCCTATTGACTATCACTGCCCTTCCGCGTTACAACTTCTAACGAACAAGAGAGCAAATAACTCCCAGCGCATGGAGGTAGCCATGAACGAGCGCGTAGAGGTCGTCCTGCCGGGCAAAGTGGACCCGGAGGGCCTGCAGCTCAGGCACGGACCGGTCCCCACCCCCGGCCCCGGCCAGGTGGTGGTCCGTATGGAGGCGACGGGAGTCTCCTTCGCCGAGCAGCAGATGCGCCGAGGCCGCTACTACGACCAGCCGCCGTTCCCCTTCGTCCCCGGCTACGACATGGTCGGCACGGTCCAGGCGACCGGAGAGGGCGTCGACCCGACCCTGACCGGCACCCGAGTGGCCGCACTGCTCAAGGTCGGCGGCTGGACGAGCCATGTGCTGATCGACGCGGCGGACGCGGTGCCGGTCCCCGAGGGGATCGACGCGGCGGAGGCGGAGACCCTGGTGCTCAACGGCATCACGGCCTGGCAGATGCTGCACCGCAAGGCACGCGTCCGCGCCGGGCAGACCATCCTGGTCCACGGCGCCAACGGCGGAGTCGGCTCGCTCCTGGTCCAACTCGCGCGGGCCGCGGGCGTGCAGGTGATCGGCACGGCGTCGCCCCGCCACCACGCCGCCCTCCGGGAACAGGGCGTCACCCCCGTCGACTACCGCACCGGAAACGTAGGTGCCCGGATCCGCGCACTCGCCCCCGCCGGAGTGGACGCGGTCTTCGACCACGTCGGCGGCCGAAGCATCGTCGACTCCTGGCACCTCCTCGCCCCCGGCGGCACCCTCGTCTCCTACGGCAGCGCCTCCACCCTCGACGACGAGGGCTCCAAGCAGTGGCCCGTACTCAAGCTGCTCGGCCGCGTATGGCTCTGGAACGCCCTGCCCAACCGCCGCCACGCCTACTTCTACAACGTCCTGGCCGGCCGAGCCCTGTCCAGGACCCGCTTCCGCTCCCGCCTCGCCTCAGACCTCACCCACCTCTTCACGGCACTCCAGCGAGGCGACGTCACTCCCCGGATCGCCGCCCGACTCCCCCTCACCCGCGCCGCCGAGGCGCTGCGCCTGGCCGAGTCGGGAACGGCCGCCGGAAAGGTCGTACTGACGCCGGAAAGGTCGTACTGACCCCGTAGCGCACGTGACCACCCACAGCCACAGGAGACCACCATGCCCAGCACACGCCGTCGGACCATCACGCTCACGATCGCCCTGGCCGTGGCCGCCACCCTCGGAATGGCCACCCCGTCCGCCCAGGCGGCCGGCCCCCATACCCGCCCCGTCCACTGCCGCGGGGAAGGCGCCGACCCCACCGCCCGTATCCGCTACGCCTCCGACATCGTGATCGACGCACCCCTGAGCACCATCTGGAAGCTCCAGACCGACGTGGAACGCTGGCCGACCTGGCAACCCCCCGTCCTCACATCGGAACGCCTCGACCCCGGCCCCCTCCGCAAGGGCTCCCGGTTCCGCTGGACGACCCCGGCCCAGGCCACCCCCTCCACCCCGGCCACGACCCTGGAGATCACCTCGACGGTCCACCGACTCGACAAGCGTCGGCACTGCATCCTCTGGAGCGGCCCGGCGGTCGGCGAGGGCCTCCGCATCGACGAGGGCGTCCACCTCTGGACCTTCACCAAGGCCAAGGGCGGCACCCGCGTCCACACCGAGGAGACCTGGACCGGCGCCCAGGTCGAGTCGGACATCCCTACGGCCACAGCAGCCCTCGCCGCAGGTCTGGAGGCCTGGCTGCACGACCTGAAGGCCACGGCCGAGGCCCGCACCTGACTCCGACGGAGGAGCGGGCGGACCGGCATCAACCCACTGGCGGATGTGGCGGGCGGACCGCAGGATGGGCCCAACCAACCCATACCCCCACCCGTTGCCCCGGCGACGACCTCTTCCGGCGCTGCCGCCGCCCACAATCCGCAGCCGCCGAACCCACCCGGCGTGCCGCCAGCCGCCCGGCGCGCCCAGCACATCCCCGACGGCAGCCGCCAGCAGGGTGCCCCGCACCAGACTCCGACAGTCCTGCTGCTCGTGCTCGGTACGACCCCGCCGAGAAGAGCTCACGGCTCGCTCTCTCCCCTCGCCTCGGCGGAATTCGTCACGTACGTGACGAAGTGACCGTGGGGACCGCCCGCTTCTTTGCCAGTGTCGTGCTTCCGCGACCCGAGTAAAGGGCGCTGCGCGTCGGCTTCGCCGATCGGCCTTCGGCCGACCCTTGACTCGGCTCGCTCCAGCACGGGGGAGAAGCGAGCGGGCGGCCCGGAGAACGGGTGGGCGACGCCTGCTTGCGAACCCCGTCGGCTGCGTTGCCGACCGGCGTCGGCGGGGCGCGCTCGCGCCTCGCATGCACGCCGGGTCCGTCTTGGCGGCGAACGGCCGGTGGGGGGCGGGGACACGGGAGCGCGTCGGGTGGAGTTGGTGGGTGTGGGGCTGTGCCTTGGATGCCCGTCGGTGGATCGCGTGGGCCCGGCAACTCGTCTGTATCGGTGATTGGCGGAGTTGTGCCACATGGGGAGGTCAGGGCCCAGGTCGGCAGGGTTGAGGGGTGGCCCACATCCGCCAATCGGCCCCGGCCCGCTGCTCATCACCCACCCACCCTCTCGCCGCAAGCCGCCGAATTCACCCGAAGTGCCGCCAGCCCTCCGGCGCGTCCCACCCACAGCCCGCAGCCGCCGGACCTCCCGGCGTGCAGGCGAGGCGCGAGCGCGTCCCCGCCGGCCCCGGCCCGCAACGCGGCACACCCCACCCGCAAACACACCTGGGTCCCCCACCCCTCTCCCGGCCGCCCGCTCGCTTCTTCCCCGTGCTGGAGCGGGCCGGGTCAAGGGTGGCCCGCAGGGCCATCGCCGAAGGCGACGCGTAGCGCCCTTGAGGCGGGCCGTGGAAGCACGACACTGGCCAAGAAGCGGGCGGCCCCACGGCGACTTGGAAACGCCGGGGAGCCGCAGCACACCTCAGCGTCGGTGACCGACGCCGAGCCCGAGACCGAGCCCGAGGGCAGCCTCCTCGTCCCCCATCCTCGACCCCGCATCCAGGGCAGCACGGATCTCATGGATCATCCGACGGGGGTTATGCAGCACGTCCTCCGCGCTGTAGCGCAGCAGATTGCGTACCTCCGGACACTGGAGCACCTGGTTGAAGCGGGCGATGTCACGCCGATGTGCCTCGCGGGTGCCGTGGTAGGCGTAGCCCTCGATCTCGACGGCCAGCCCTTCCCTTCGGAAGAGGAAGTCGAGGACGACTCGGCGGCCGTCCGGGGTGATCAACTCGACCTGGCTGTCGGGGCGCAGCCCGGCGTCCAGCATGCGCAGGCGGGCCAGCGTCTCGGCCGGTGATCCGGCGCGTGGGTCGCACAGGCGGAGCCACTGGCGTGCCCTCGCCGTTCCCTGGAGCGAGGGCCCGAGTGCGGCGGTGACCGCGTCGAGACTGGTGAGCGGTGCCCGCCGGACCTGACCGACCCGGCGGTAGGTGAGCGCCGATTCCAGGGCTACCAGCGCGTCGTCACGTGGCTGTGTGCGGAGTAGGTCGGCGATGGTTCGCACGGCCCCCGTCACCCGCAAGCCCTGCCGACACGTCACGTCCCGTGAGCCGACGGGCGTGCGATGCACCCGTACGCCCCTCCGCTCGCCGCGCAAGGTGAGCCCGGGGTCGGTGAACTCCAGGCACGCCTTCCCACCCGACCCACGGGTCTCGATCAGCCAGAGCGCCGCAGCGGAACCGTGGCTCACGACGAGGCCGGGCTTGAGGAGCTGCACCGCCCTCAGCTGTGTGACGAGGTCCGGCGTCAGCCCCGGTACCACCCACGCCCCCGCTTGGAGCCGGCTCCACCCTTCCGTACGCAGAGCCCGCGCGAGACTCCGCCGGGGCCAGCCGGCGGCGAGGGCACACGAACTGAGCAGTACGCCACCCACGGCCAACTCTCGCAGTGCCCTCCGCTCCTCCACCCCGCCAAGGTCGCAGATTCCGCGAGGCTCGTGGGGGCCTGTGGATAACCGTTCAGGCCTTCACGGAGGCCAGGAAGGCCGTCCAGGCGGGAGCCTGGAAGAGGAGTACGGGGCCGTCCTGGGGCCGCTTGGAGTCGCGAACGGGGATGACGCCGGGGTGGCCGTCGGAGACCTCCAGGCAGTCGCCGCCGCTGGCATTGCTGTAGCTGCTTGCGCGCCAGTGGGCGGTGCTCAAGTCAAGCTTTGTGCTTGCCATCTCGATAGTCCTTTGCCGCTTGCCCGACCAGGTCCAGGGACGCCTCCGCCGACAAAGCGGTGGCCCTGAGCCGATCGTACGACCTGCGGTAATCCTTCACGAGGGCTGGATAGTCAATCAGTTGGCCGCTGTGGACGCCCTCGGTGTACACCACCGGGGGCGCGTCCGGGAACGTCATGACCTTGATCATGCCCATCATGAGCGCGTGGGCGTTCGCCGTTTCCGGCAGGACCTGCAGAACGCCCTGGGTGGAGCGGATCACGTGCACAATGTTCTCCAGTTGCTCCGCCATGTCCCCGGGAGGGAGCAGTGGCTTGCGGATCAGCTCCTCACGCAGGATCACCCAGTACTCCGGGGCGTCTTCGCCCGCCCAGAGCGTTGCCCGTTCCAGGCGAGCCGTGACCTGCTTCTCGACCGTCGCAGGCCGAAGCCACGGCTTTCCGGCCTCCACGACGGTCTGGGCGTAGGCCTTGGTCTGGAGCAGGCCGGGCAGCAGATGCGGCGCCCACTCCTCAATCGTCTCCGCATGCCGCTCCATCTCCGCCACATCCGCGAAGTACTCCGCGTGACCCGACTGTCGTGCCCTGCGGGCGTCTTCACAGCGGCGCTCGAAAAAGCCGTCGGTCTCCAGCACCTTGTCGACGTGCTGGGCCAGATCAAGCGGCATGCGCCGCTCACCGCGCTCGATCTGGCTGAGGAACGGGACGCCGCGGTAGCTGCCCGCCGCCAGCTGTTCCAAGGTCAGCCCGGCCAGCTCTCTCCGATAGCGCAACTCGGCGCCGTAGAAGGAAGGGACGTTTGCCGACGCGTCGGGGTCCTTGCGTGCGGGCACGACTCATCACCGCCGTTTGCCAGCTGCGCTTGCGCAGTCGAATGTCCTTCTACGGTACGGGGTCACGCGCCACTCTGTGACTGATTCGTCACGCAACGCACGCACAGCACGGAAGGCGCCCGCATGCACAACCCTCAAGCCCCCACGGCCTACGACGTCGACCGCTGCGTGGGCGACCTTCGCGCCGCCCTCGCCGCCCACGACATCACCCTGCCCTCTCTACGCGCTGATCTGCCGACCTTCGCGGGGACCTACGCACCCCCGGCGGGGCTCGTCGCACTCGGCAACTGCAACACCGCGACCGCACGCAGGCTGACGGACGTGCTGCGGGGAAGTGGTCGTACGAGACTGCTCGACCTCGATCTCCTTGCCGTCCCCGAGGCCGTACCGGTTCTGCGTGGTGCCCTGCGCCGACGGCTGGCCGCGCCCCGTCCCGATGTGGAGCTTTGTGTCACCGAGTTGGTCGCGAACGTCATCCGGCACGTCGGGGAGGGGACCCCGGTTCGTGTACGGGTGTTCCGCGTGGGCGCTGGCCGGATCCGCGTCGAGGTCGTCGACCCGGACGCCCGAGCCCTCCCCGTCCTCAGGCAGGCCACGGGTGAGGATGAGGCCGGGCGGGGCCTCGCGCTCCTGGATGCGATGGCCCTGCGGTGGGGTGTGGAGCAGGGCGGGGCGGACAAGACCGTGTGGTGCGAGCTGGCCGATGAGCCGCTGTCGAGGCGGGACTTGGCGGCGCTGAAGGTGCCCGGGGCTTGTACTCCCCAGTTGTCCTAACAACCCGTCAACTCCCGGACACACCACGGCCGCGGCGGCTCCCCTCCGTGCTCCGCGCCGCCGCGGCCGATCCCCCGAGCTGGGTGCTGCCTCCGGAGCGGCTCCCCCGAGCCGGCCCGGAGGCGCTCCCGTGCTGTCCCCCGTGCTCTTGTCCCCCTTGGTCCCCCGTCCTTGCTGTCCCCCGTGCTCAGGCGCCTACTTCTTCGGCTTGAACGGCTCCGACGTGGCGTGGATGTCGCCCTTCGTCTCGATCCGTGCCTCGGTCTTGGCCTCGGCGGGCTCGTCGGTGGCGTGGATGTCGCCCTGAGGAGTCACCTCGCCGTCCGCGGCCTTGGCGGCCCTGAGAGGCTCCGACGTGGCGTGGATGTCTCCCTGCGGCTTGACGACCGGCTCGTCGCTCATGTTCGTTCGCTCCCCTGTTGGCGTGTTCGTCAGTGACTCGGTGGCGGGGGGGGGGGGGGGGGGGCCCCGGGGGGGGGGGGGGGGGGGGGGGGAAACCAAACAACGCTACCGCCTGTTGG
>NZ_JBWKCC010000004.1:321547-356180 GCF_056436655.1 Streptomyces sp. NPDC043427
TGTTGTAGTACTGGTGCCTGGTTCCTCGTGTCCCCCCCCCCCCCCCTCCCTCCCCCCCCCTCCCCCCACCCCCCCCCCCCCCCCCCCCCCCCCCCCCGTTCCCCCCCCCCCCCCCCCCCCGGCCGCTCAACCCTAGTTCGCCGGTGCGCGGCCACTGCGTCGACCCGTTTGCCCCCCGACACGACGGATCGACTGCCCCTGAGCATGGGGGACGGCGATAAACGAATGATGAACGCCGGAACGTAGGGGGCCCACCGCGGCGCCTCGACCCACCTCTACGGAGCCCTCAGCCCACCCGATGGGCTCCCTCAGCCCACCCGATGGGCTCCTTCAGCCCACCCCCACCGCCCCCAACAACTCCCGCACCCCCGCCGCCTCCGGCGCCCCCAACTCCTCGTAGATCCGCATCGCTTCCTCCCAGCACACCCGCGCCCGCCCCGTGTGCCCCACGCCGGTCAGGGCGTGGCCGAGAACCGTGAGGACGTTGCCGCGGCGCCATTCGCCGCCGATGCCCCGCAGGACCGTGAGGGCCATCTCGGCGTTGGCGGCGGCCTGGGCGTGGCGCTGGGCGGCGATGTCGACCTCGGCCAGGCGGAAGAGGGTCATGCCCTCCCACAGGCGCTGGCGGCTGTCGCGGAAGACGTCGAGTGCCTCGTGGAGGCGGTCGGAGGCGGCGTCGAGCCGGCCGCTCTGGGTGAGTGCCATGCCCAGCGCGTAGCGGCCGTTGGCGCCCCGCATGGAGTTGCCCATGGCGTCGTAGATCTCCCTGCCCTGCTCGGCGAGGGCGACGGCGCTCTGGGTGCGGCCCGTGGCGAGGTGGATGCGGGAGAGGTTGCACAGAATGGCGGCCTCGCCCGGCCGATCGCCCAGGGCGCGGAAGTGTTCGATCGCCTGGGAGAGGTGTACCTCGCCGTCCGAGGCGCGGCCCTGGTAGAGGGCGATGACCCCCCGGGCGTTTCCGGCCCAGCAGGCGGGCAGCAGGTCGTCGGCCTCGTGGGCGAGGCGGATCACCCGCTCCGCCTCCTGGTCGGCCATGTCGAAGCGCCCGCCGTCGAGGTGGGCGTGGGCCAGCGTCATCAGCGCGCGTGCCTCGACCTGGGGCACGTCCGCCCGCTGCGTGGCCTCCAGCAGCGCCTTCGCCGTGGCCTCGTACTCCCGGGAGTTCGCCCCGGACTCGGACAGGTCGAGCGCGGCCCACAGCAGGTCGATGGCGCGGGGCAGGGTGGTCGGGCGGGTGGCGGACTGGCGGGCCATGGACAGGAGGCAGTTGGCCTCGGTGTAGAGCCAGTCGCGGGCGGCGCGGCGGTCGGGGAAGACGATCCCCGGGTATTCGGTCGGAGCCAGGTGGTCCACCAGGCGGTCGCCCGGGCGCTCGATGGCGTACACCGCGGCCGCTGTGGCCAGGTAGAAGTCCAGCAGTCTGGACAGTGCCGCCTCGCGCTCGTTCGGCAGCCACTCGTCCCGCTCCGCGCACGCACGCGCGTAGAGTCGGACCAAGTCGTGGAAGCGGTAGCGACCCGGCGCCGCCGACTCCAGCAGCGACGTGTCGACCAGGGACTCCATCAGATCCTCGGTGTCCTCCACCGGCAGATCCAGGACCGCCGCTGCCGCCGCCAGCGAGATGTCCGGACCGTCGGCCAGCCCCAGCAGACGAAACGCTCGGGCCTGAGCGGTCTCCAACTGCCCGTACCCCAGCTCGAACGTCGCCTTCACCGCCAGGTCGCCCGCCTGGAGTTCGTCGAGTCGCCGGCGTTCGTCCGCGAGCTTGGCCGCGAGGACGGACACCGTCCAGGTGCGGCGGGCGGCGAGGCGGGAGGCGGCGATGCGGATGGCGAGGGGGAGGAAGCCGCAGGCGGCGACCACGTCGAGGGCGGCCTCGCGTTCTGAGCGGACCCGCTCCTCGCCGACGATCCGCGTGAAGAGGGACAGCGCCTCGTCGGGGGACATGACGTCCAGGTCGACCAGGTGGGCCCCGGCGAGGTCCACCATCCGCATCCGGGAGGTCACCAGAGCGGCGCACCCCTCCGTGCCGGGCAGGAGCGGGCGTACTTGAGCGGCGTCACGGGCGTTGTCCAGCAGCACGAGCACCCGCCGGCCGTCCAGCACCGAGCGGTACAGGGCGGCGCGCTCCTCCAGGGAGTCGGGGATCGCCGAGTCCGCCGTACCGAGGGCGCGCAGGAAGGAGCCGAGGACGGTCTCCGGTTCCGCGGCCCGCTGTCCCGCGCCCTGGAGGTCGACGTACAACTGCCCGTCCGGGAAGGCCCCGCGCGCCTGGTGGGCGACGTGCACGGCGAGGGTCGTCTTGCCGACGCCGCCGATGCCCGCGAGCGCGGACACCGCCATCACGCGGCCGTCCGCCGACGCCAGCACCTCGCTGAGTTCGGCGACGAAGGATGCCCGGCCGGTGAAGTCGGGCACGGTGGCCGGGAGTTGAGCGGGGCGGACGGGGGCGGGGGCCGGTTCGGTGACCGGTGCCGACGGCTCGGCGAGGGCCGGGTCCGCCTGGAGGATGCGCTGCTGCAACTCGCGCAGACCGGGACGGGGATCCACGCCCAGTTCGTCGGCGAGCAGCCGGCGGGTGTCGGCGTAGACGGCGAGCGCCTCGGCCTGGCGGCCCGCGCGGTACAGGGCCAGCATCAGCAGTTCCCGCAGCCGCTCCCGCAGCGGATGGGCCGCCGTCAGCGCGGTGAGCTCCGAGACCGCCTCCGCGTGGCAGCCCTGCTCCAGGTCCATGTCCAGGCGGGTTTCGAGCAGTTGGAGCCGCCATTCCTCCAGGCGGACCCGTTGTGTCTCGGCGTACGGGCCGGGGACCCCGGCCAGCGCCGCGCCGTCCCACAGGCCCAGCGCCCGGTTCAGCACGCTCCGCGCATGGGACAGGTCCCCGGCCCCGCGCGCCTTCTCCGCCTCCGCCGCCAGCTCCTGCGCCACCGCCAGGTCCAGGGCGCCTTCCCCGAGGCCGCGCACCGCGTAACCGCCGGACTCGCTCGCCAGGACGCCCGGGTCGAGCACCTTGCGCAGCCGGGAGGCGTACGTGCGCAGCGCGGCCAGTGCCTGGGACGGCGGGTCCTCGCCCCACAGCGCGTCGATCAGCTCGCCCGCGGTCGCCGTACGGCCCTCGCGCAGCAACAGGGCGGCGAGCAGGGCGCGTTGCTGGGGAGAACCGGACGCCAGCGACTGCTCGCCGCGCCAGGCGCGCACCGGGCCGAGCAGGCTGAAGCGCAGGGCCGCCGGCTCCTCGGAGGAGCCGGGCCGCCTCTGCTCGGGCACGCGCGGTACACCGTCGTCCATCGGGGTCCCCCTAGGCATCCTCAACCACTACGTCAGTTTGCCTTGTCCTTGGCGGACACGTCAGCCGGGCGAGACGCCGATCACGGGCGGGACACAGCCGGACGCACAGGACATCACAAGCCCCTCACACACTCTGCGCACACTTCCGCACAGAGTCGAACGGTACCTGGTTCCTGACGACCCGTCAGATTGGCGCTACCGTGAGCCTCATGGAGACCGAGCCCACGCGTACCAGTGACACGCTTCCGGAGACCGACTCCCTCACCCTTCCGCAGATCATCTCCGTGGACGACCACACCGTAGAGCCCCCGGACGTCTGGCAGGACCGCCTCCCGAAGAAGTACCGGGACGTCGGCCCCCGGATCGTCCGCGCCCCGCTGAAGGAGATGACCTTCCTCGGCGGCCGCTTCAAGCCCGTCATGGGCCGCCCCGGCGACGAGGGACCGGTCGGCGACTGGTGGGTCTACGAGGACCTGCACCGCCCGCTGACCCGCCTCGACACCGCCGTCGGCTACGACCGGGACGAGATCCGCCTGGAGGTCATCACCTACGAGCAGATGCGCCCGGGGTCGTACGACGTGCCGCAGCGCCTCGCCGACATGGACGTCAACCACGTCCAGTCGGCCTTGTGCTTCCCCACCTTCCCCCGCTTCTGCGGCCAGACCTTCACCGAGGCCAAGGACCACGAGCTGGGCCTGCTGTGCGTCCGGGCCTACAACGACTGGATGGTGGAGGAGTGGTGCGGCCCGGACGCCCAAGGGCGGCTGATACCCCTCACCCTCATCCCCCTCTGGGACGCCGAGCTGGCGGCCCAGGAGGTCCGCCGCAACGCCGAACGGGGCGTGCGCGCCGTCGCCTTCTCCGAGATACCCCCGCACCTCGGCCTGCCCTCCGTCCACACCGACGACTGGGACCCCTTCCTCGCCGCCTGCGCCGAGACCGGCACCGTCATCGCCATGCACATCGGCTCCAGCAGCCGTATGCCCTCCACCTCCGCCGACGCCCCGCCCGCCGTCGGCTCCACCATCACCTTCGCCAACTGCTGCTTCTCGATGGTCGACTGGCTGATGAGCGGCAAGTTCGAGCGCTTCCCCGGCCTGAGGGTCATGTACGCGGAGGGCCAGATCGGCTGGATCCCCTACATCCTGGAGCGCGCCGACGTGGTGTGGGAGGAGAACCGGGGCTGGGGCGGCGTCGCCGACAAGGTGCACCGGCCGCCGTCCGAACTCTTCGCCGAGCACGTCTACGGCTGCTTCTTCGACGACGCCTTCGGGCTCAGGAACCTCGACTCCATCGGTGTCGGGAACGTCCTCTACGAGACCGACTACCCCCACTCCGACTCCACCTGGCCCAAGTCACGCGAGGTCGGCGAGGCCCAGATGGGCCACCTGCCCGCCGACGTCGTCGAGCGGATCGTCCGAGGCAACGCGATCCGCCTGCTGGGGCTCACCCCGGAAGGCCTGTGGCCGGGCGGCGGCGGTGCCCGGTGAGCACCGGCCTCGTCTACGGCATCCAGCTCCCCGTCCAGTCCCAGTCCACGATCTACGCCGAAGCCTGGGAGGCCGGCGCGGGCCCCGACGACCTCGTCGCCGTCGCCCGCGCCGCCGACCGGGCCGGTTTCGCCTACGTCGCCTGCTGCGACCACGTCGCCATACCCCGCCGCCTCGCGCCCGCGATGAGCACGGTCTGGTACGACCCCGTGGCCACCCTCGCCCACCTCGCGGCCGTGACCGGGCGCGTCCGCCTGCTCGCCCATGTCGCGGTGATCGGACTGCGCCACCCCCTGGTGACCGCCAAGCAGTACGCCACCCTCGACCACATCAGCGGGGGGCGCCTGATCCTCGGGGTGGGGGCGGGGCACGTAAGGGAGGAGTTCGAGGCGTTGGGGGTGGACTTCGAGCGGCGGGGCGCGGTACTCGACGAGACGATCGACGCGCTGCGCGCCGCGCTGGGGGAGGAGGAGTTCCCGTCCCACCACGGCAAGACGTACGACTTCGAAGGCCTCGGCCAGCGACCCCGGCCCGCCCAGGCGCGGGTGCCGCTGTGGGTCGGCGGATCCTCCCCGGCCGCCGTGCGCCGGGCCGCGCTCAAGGGGGACGGCTGGCTGCCCCAGGGCGACCCGAGGGACCGGCTGCCCGCGCAGATCGAGACCATCCGGCGGCTGCGCGGGGACGAGGGTGAGCCGCTCACGATCGGCGCCATCACCGAGCCGCTCTACGTCGGCACCCCCGACTGGGATGTGGGCCGCCGTACCCTCACCGGGCCGCCGGAGGTGCTCGCCGAGTCGCTGCGCGCCTACGGGGCGATGGGCGTGCACCAGATCCAGGTGCGCTTCCGCTGCCGAAGTCGTACCGAACTCACCGACCAGATGGCCGAGTTCGGCGCGGAGGTGGGCCCGCTGCTCGACTCTTCCTCCTGAGTGACGGTTCTTTGAACGTTTGAACATGTCCACGCCGAGTCGCGTATGTACGAACGTACGGACGTGATGGTTCCGGCGGAAGGACACGTACAGTGCGATCCTCCCAGCGACTCTCCGTTGCCCTCGCCTGCGCCGACGGCGAGTGGCCGCACACCGACTGGCCGTCCCCGGACGACCGATACGTGGGCCGGGCCGAGCACCTGACCCCGCCCTTCCGCATCCCCAGAACCGTCGACGTCGTCCTCCTGCACTGCGCGGAGCCGTCGGAGTCCCTCCCGGACCTGCTGAAGGCGCTGGGCGACCGCAGTGTTCCGGTGATCGTCGTCAGCCCGCGCCAGGACACCGAGGTGGTGGTCGAGGTGTTCCGGGGCGGCGCGGGCTACCTGGTCGAGGGCGACTACTGCACCCACATGCTGTCGTCGGCCGTGATGGCGGCCACCGTCGGGCACACCTACCTCTCGCCCACCGCCTGCGCCGCGCTGCGTGAGGGGGCCCGGCGCATGCCCACGGCCGGTGACGCCCTCGAACGGCTGCGCGCGCTGCTCTCGCCGCGCGAACGCCAGATCATGGAGCTGCTGTCGACCGGCCTGGGCGCGCAGGAGATCAGCCTGCGGTTACGGCTGAGCGAGAAGACCGTCCGCAACAACCTCAGCAACATCTACGCCAAGCTCGACGCCCGGGGCAGCACGGACGCGGTCCTGCGATGGCTCGGGGCCACCCCGGCCGCGCCCGTGCTTCGCACCTGAGAACGGTGCTCGTGAGAACGTCCCTCAGGGGGCCGGGACCTCCGACAGCGGTATCTCGACGTCGGTGACGTTGTCGCCGCCCTCATCGAATCCGGGCTCGGCGCGAAGACTGTTCGTCGAGTTCTGGATTCCCGACGCCTCGGGGGTCCCGCACTTCACGTTGCGCAGCCAGAGGCGGCCGTCCGGAGTTCCGTTCTTCAGGAGCTGCGGATAGAAGACGTGCACGCTTGTGCCGCCCTCGCTCGGGGCGAAGAAGACCTTCTGGCCGTTCTGCTCCTCCTTGTACGTGGCCTTGAGGAATCCGCTCACGTCGGTGCGCTTGGCGGACCACATGAAGAATCCGACGCTGTCCGGCTGCACGGTGTCGGAGCGGCTGAACGCCAGAGTGGTGGTCTTGTCGTCGCGTGTGATGTTGATTTCCGAGGTGCTGAACTTCAGGCCGATCTCGAAGAAGGAGTTCCCCAGCTTGGTGTCGGCGCCGGCGGTGAATCCGTCCTCGAGTTGGATGGTTCGGGTGACGGACGTGCTCACGTTGAACGTACTCGTCGCCGCGGTCGTCGTTCCGCAGTTCTCGGTCACGGGCGAAACGCGCTGATTGGGCCCGAGGCTGTTCGCCTTGAACTGGACATCGACGAACTCGCAGTTCTCCAGTTTTCCGGAGTCCGCGGCACAGTCGGCGGTCACCTCGGAGGGGGTGGCGGCACCGGCCGGGTTCATCAGGGGGATGGCCACGGCGAGTGCCGCGACGGGGGCCAGGGCGAGGGTGATGCGCTTCTTCCTGCTGCGGTGGCTTCTCGGACGGTCGGCGCGGGTCATGATGATCTCCTGGAGGGAAAGTGCTGGTGGGGGGAGTGGTCAGTGGGTCAGCAGTCCGCCAGGACCGCCTTGGACGTGCCGTCCACGACACCGGGCGCGCCGGCCGCTCCGGGCAGGACCACGGGTCCCTCGACGACCTCCGGCGCGACGAAGTTCTGCTCGGGGGTGGCGTTGGTGACGGTCGTCGCCTCGCGGGCGTCGATCCGCACCCGCCATTCGCCGGTCATGCGCTGCATCTTCGGCGTGAACTCCATGTGGAGCACCTTGCCGACCGGTACCTCCCGCTGTTCCGTGGCGCCCGCGGTCGCCGACTTCACGGTCATGTCCAGGGTTCCCTTGTGTTTCACCCAGGACCCGCTCAGGAATCCGAAGAGGCCTCCGCCGCCGCCCTGCTGGGTCACCGAGTACTTGCCCTCTCCCTGAGCCGTGGTGGCCGACCAGGTGACGGACACCTTCGCCGGGTCGGTGGCATTCGGCTCGCAGTTCGGGAAATCGATGGACGCCTTCTCGGTGGGGCCGTCGAAGGTCTCGAACTTCGTCTCGACGAAATCGCAGTTGTCGGCCTGGAACCCGTCCGCGAAACCGCCGTTGAAGTCACGCACCGAGCGCTGCTTGCCGTTGACGACCGCGGACCTCTCGCACATCGACATGATCTGCTCCGGCGTCTTCTCGTCGGCCGCGTTCGCCGACGGAAGCAGGGTGATGACGGCCCCGCCGGTCGCCAGCGCCGCACCGATCGCCACGTACCGGACCTTCCTGTTCTTCAGTCTCCTCTTGGCCATGCGGGCCTCCGTCCTTGAGGATTGTTTTACCTGGCCGTGAAGGATTATTGGGGCCCCGTGCAGGCCCTGGACAGAGTCAAATGTCCCTACTTGCAAGTCACTTGATGTGTACTTGTGCAATCACCGTTCTGCTATCTGACGGATCGTCAGCTACGGCGGTACGATGCTGAGCCCACCGATGTGAAGGGGGCTCGCATGGGCAAGCTGGACGGCCGAGTCGTGATCGTCACCGGGGCCGCGCGCGGACAGGGGGAGCAGGAGGCGCGCCTGTTCGCGGCGGAGGGCGCGAGGGTCGTCGTCGCCGACGTCCTCGACGAACCGGGCGAGACCCTCGCGAAGGAACTCGGCGCGCTGTACGTCCATCTCGACGTGGGGGAGGAGGACGACTGGCGCTCCGCCGTCACCGCCGCCAAGGACGCGTACGGCCATGTCGACGGGCTCGTCAACAACGCCGGCATCCTCCGCTTCAACGCCCTCGTCGACACGCCCCTCGACGAGTTCATGCAGGTCGTACGGGTCAACCAGGTCGGCTGCTTCCTCGGCGTCAGGACCGTGGCGCCCGCGATGGAGGACGGCGGCACCATCGTCAACACCGCCTCGTACACCGGGGTGACCGGGATGGCGGCCGTGGGGGCGTACGCGGCCACCAAGCACGCCATCCTCGGGCTCACCCGGGTCGCCGCGCTGGAGCTGGCGCCTCGCCGCATCAGGGTCAACGCCATGTGCCCCGGCGCCATCGACACCGCCATGTCCAACCCGGCCCTCCTCGACCCGTCCGCCGACGGCGAGGAGACCTCCCGGGCCCTCGACGAGCTGTACCGCAGGCTCGTCCCGCTGGGCCGGATCGGGCGGCCGGAGGAGGTGGCGCGTCTCGCGCTCTTCCTCGCCTCCGACGACTCCTCCTACATCACCGGGCAGCCGTTCGTGATCGACGGCGGCTGGCTCGCCGGGGTCAGCATCATCTGAAGATCCGCACCATCTGACGGCCAGTCAGCTATTGACGGTCCACGGGCCCGGTGCCACAGTCGGCGGCAAGCCAATCTGACGCATCGTCAGAAACAACTGGGGACGGTGAACCTCCTTGGAATTCGGGCTCTTTGTACAGGGATACGTCGGCAAGCGCGCCGAGACCGACCCGCTCGCCGAGCACAAGGCGCTGATGGAGGAGACCGAGTACGTCATCCAGGCGGACCGCTCCGGGTTCAAGTACGCCTGGGCGTCCGAGCACCACTTCCTGGAGGAGTACTCCCACCTCTCCGCGAATGACGTCTTCCTGGGGTACCTGGCACACGCGACCGAGCGGATCCATCTCGGGTCGGGGATCTTCAACCCCCTCGCCCAGGTCAACCACCCCGTGAAGGTCGCCGAGAAGGTGGCCATGCTCGACCATCTCAGCCAGAACCGCTTCGAGTTCGGCTCCGGCCGGGGCGCGGGCTCGCACGAGATCCTCGGCTTCCTCCCAGGCATCACCGACATGAACCACACCAAGGAGATCTGGGAAGAGACCATCGCCGAGTTCCCCAAGATGTGGCTCCAGGGCGAGTACGTCGGCTTCAAGGGCAAGCACTGGCAGCTCCCGCCGAGGAAGGTCCTGCCCAAGCCGTACGGCAAGTCCCACCCGGCGATGTGGTACGCCGCCGGGTCGCCGCCGTCGTACGCGATGGCCGCGCGCAAGGGGCTGGGTGTGCTCGGCTTCAGTGTGCAGAAGGTCTCCGACATGGAGTGGGTGCTCGAGCAGTACAAGACGGCCGTCGTGGACGCCGAGCCCGTCGGGGACTTCGTCAACGACAACGTGATGGTGACGACCACGGCCATCTGCGCGCCGACGCACGACGAGGCGATACGGATCGCCGTGAGCGGCGGGCTGCACTATCTGCCGTCGCTGGTCTTCCGGTACCACGACACGTTCCCGCGGCCCGAGGGGTTCCCGGTGTGGCCGGAGACGCTGCCCGAGTACAACGAGGAGTTCATCGAACTGCTCGTGGCTGAGGAGCTGTTGATCTGCGGGGACCCGGAGGAAGTGCTCACGCAGTGCAAGCGGTGGGAGCAGGCGGGGGCGGATCAGTTGAGCTTCGGGTTGCCCGTCGGGGTGCCGAAGGAGGAGACGCTCCAGACCATTCGGCTGATCGGGGAGCACGTGATTCCGAAGATCGACACGGATCCTGTGCACAGGACTACGCGCTTTCGGCAGGGGGCGTGAGCGCCGTCGCGGACTGCGGGCCGTCGTGGCTGGTCGCGCAGTTCCCCGCGCCCTTGAGCAGGACAGCCCCTCGGAGTTCATGGAGGTGAGCCCCGTGCTTGATCACGTCGTCAAGGGTGCGACCGTCGTGGACGGGACCGGAGCGCCCGCGTTCACTGCCGACGTCGGCATACGAGGCGGCCGTATCGCCGTCATCGGGAAGGTCACCGAAGAGACGAGTACGTCCGAGGACGCCGACGGACTGATCCTCGCCCCCGGCTTCGTCGACCCCCACACCCACTACGACGCCCAGCTCTTCTGGGACCCCTACGCAACGCCCTCCCTCAACCACGGAGTCACCACCGTCGCCGGCGGGAACTGTGGGTTCACGCTCGCGCCGCTGAACCCGGATCGTCCCGAGGACGCCGACTACACCCGCCGGATGATGTCCAAGGTGGAGGGGATGTCACTGGTGGCGTTGGAGGAGGGGGCGCCCTGGAGTTGGAGTTCCTTCGGGGAGTACCTGGATGCTCTGGAGGGGCGGATCGCGGTCAACGCCGGTTTCATGGTGGGGCACTGCGCGCTGCGGCGGTACGTGATGGGACCGCAGGCGATCGGCGGGCAGCCGACCAAGGAGCAGTTGGCGCAGATCGTGCGGCTGCTGCACGAGGCCATGGACGCCGGGGCCTGGGGATTCTCCACAACCCAGTCGTCGACCCACTCCGACGGTGACGGACAGCCGGTCGCGTCCCGGCACGCGCACCCCGCCGAGCTGCTGGCGCTCGCCCAGGCCGTGGGGGAGCACGAGGGGACGCAGATCGAGGCGATTGTCGCGGGCTGCCTGGACCAGTTCAGCGATGCCGAGATCGATTTGTTCGTGGAGCTGAGCGCGACCGCCGGACGGCCCCTGAACTGGAACGTCCTGACCGTCGACGCGGCCGTGCCGGAGCGGGTGCCCAGGCAGCTGGAGGCGAGTGAGCGGGCGCGGAAGTCGGGCGGTCGGGTCGTGGCGCTGACCATGCCGATCCTCACGCCGATGAACATGTCCCTGGGCACCTTCTGCGCGCTGAACCTGATTCCGGGGTGGGGGCCGGTCCTGGGGCTGCCCGTGCCGGAGCGGATCGAGAGGCTGCGGGACCCGGCCGTACGGGCGGAGATGCTGAAGCGGGCCGACTCCAAGGAAGCGGGGGTGTTCCGGCGGCTTGCCGACTTCGGGCGGTACGTCATCGGGGACACGTACAGCGAGGTGAACCGGGGTCTGACCGGGCGGGTGGTGCGGGACATCGCGGCGGAGCGCGGACAGGACCCGTTCGCCTGTCTGGTGGAGATCTGCGCGAACGACGAGCTGCGTACGGTGCTGTGGCCCATGCCCACCGACAACGACCCGGCGTCCTGGGCCCTGCGGGCCGAGACCTGGCAGCACGAGGACGTCCTGCTCGGCGGCTCCGACGCGGGCGCGCACCTGGACCGCATGTGCGGAGCCCCGTACACCACGCGCTTCCTCGGTGACTGCCTGCGGGGCCGGAAGCTGGTCGGTCTGGAGCAGGCGGTGCGGATGCTGACGGACGACCCGGCGCGGTTGTTCGGGCTGCGGGAGCGGGGCCGGGTACGGGAGGGCTGGCATGCCGACCTGGTCCTCTTCGACCCGGAGCGGATCGACGCGGGCAAGGCCACCCTGGTGCACGACCTGCCGGGTGACAGTCCGCGGCTGGACTCCAAGGCGATCGGCGTACGCGCCGTGTGGGTCAACGGGGTCGAGGTGATCCGGGACGACGCGGTGACGGGCGCCGTACCGGGACGGGTGCTGCGGTCCGGGCGGGACACCGAGACGGTGAGCACCAAGTGAGCGACGGGCAGCGGCTGTTCGTCGGTGGTGAGTGGGTCGAGCCGGACGGCGGGCACTACGCCGTCCTCGACCCGGCGACCGAGGAAACCGTCGGGTGGGCGCCGGAGGCCTCGCGGGATCAGGTGCACGCGGCCTGCGCCGCGGCCCGCGAGGCCTTCGGGCCGTGGTCGCGCACGCCCGTCGAGGAGCGGGCGGCGGTGCTGGCGCGGGCGGCGGACCTGGTCCGGGAGCGGCTGGTGCCGTACGCCGAGCTCGCCCAGGCCGAGACCGGGGCGACGACCGGGACGGCCCGGGGCATGCAGGTGGGTGTCGGCGCGGCCCGTTTCCGGCGGTACGCGCGCGTGGAGCCGGCCGAGTGGGCGATCCCGCCCCAGATCAACGAGGCCGGGCCCATGGGGAAGGCCGGCGTGATGGGCGCGCTGGCGGTGCGGCAGCCCGTGGGCGTGGTCACCTGCATCACCTCGTACAACAACCCGTGGGCGAACCCGGCGGGCAAGATCGCGCCGGCGCTGGCCATGGGCAACACGGTGGTGGTGAAGCCCGCGCCGCAGGATCCGCTGTCGGTGTACCGGATGGCGGAGGCACTGGAGGCGGCGGGTGCGCCGGCGGGTGTGGTGAACGTGGTCTCCGGGCGCTCGGTCGAGGTCGGCGAGGCGGCCGTGGACTCCCCGGACGTCGACATGGTCAGCTTCACCGGCTCCACGGCGGTGGGGCAGCGCATCGCCGAGGTGTGCGGGCGCGGCATGAAACGCCAGCTGATGGAGCTGGGCGGGAAGGGCGCGGCCCTCGTCTTCGACGACGCGGACCTCGCCTCGGCGGTCGCCGGGATCGGCACGACCTTCTCCTTCTACAGCGGCCAGATCTGCACCGCGCCGACCCGGGTACTGGCCCAGCGGGGCGTGTACGACCGCCTCGTGGAGCAACTGGCCGCGTACGCCCGCCGATTGAAGGTGGGCGATCCAAGGGAGCGGGACACGGTGGTCGGCCCGGTGATCTCCGCGGCGCACCGCGACCGGGTGGAGTCCTACGTGGAGACGGGCCGCAAGGAGGGCGCGGTGGTGGTGACGGGAGGCGAACGCCCGCCGTACGACCGGGGTTTCTACGTCGTCCCCGCCCTCCTCGCCGACTGCTCCCCGGACATGCGGGTGGTCCGCGAGGAGATCTTCGGCCCCGTCGTCTCCGTCCTCCCCTTCGACGACGAGGAGGAGGGCGTCGCCCTCGCCAACGACTCCGACTACGGCCTCATCGACTACGTCTGGACCGGCGACGTGGCCCGCGCCTTCCGCGTGGCCCGCCTGCTGAGGGCCGGCGGCGTCGGGATCAACACCGTCGGCCGCAACATGGAGGCACCGTTCGGGGGCTTCAAGAGGAGCGGGGTCGGCCGGGACGTGGGCTCGTACGCCCTGCACGCCTACAGCGAGGTGCAGGCCATCGTGTGGCCCGGCTGAGGCGAGGCGAACCGGTCATTCCCCCAGATCCACGCGCACGGTCAGCAGGTTCGTCCCGAGCGCCCGTACCGCCGTGCTGTTGAAGCGGGGCAGGGCGCGCAGGCGGGCCACGGGGTCGTCGTCGGGCAGCAGGTGCGCCGTGCCGGTGTGCCAGCGGCCCCGGATCCGCACCCGGACCTTCGGGTTCGCCCGGATGTTGCGCACGTACTGGGACCGGTCACCGAACTCCGACACCAGCCAGAAGGAGTCGCCGACCCGTCGGCCGCCCACCGGCGTCTGACGGGGCAGCCCGGAGACGCGGCCCGTGGTCTCCAGGACCGTCTGGAGGGGAAGGCGGCGCAGCAGGGGGTTGATCCGGCGCTGGAAGGCCGTGGTGGCGCGGAATCTGACATCGGTGAGACGGGACATCGTCCGTACGACTCCTTCACACAACGCGCTCGAACTGTTGCTTCAATGGTCCCCCACGCTGCGGAACGAGAGCGGGTGGCTGCGGATGCGTGTGGTGACCTGGAACCTGTGGTGGCGCTTCGGCCCCTGGGAGACACGCCAGAAGGCGATCCTCGAGACCTTGCGGGAGCTGCGCCCCGACGTGGTCGGCCTCCAGGAGGTGTGGGCCACCGGCGGGGAGAACCTCGCGGAGTGGCTGGCCGGTGAGCTGGGCCTGCACTGGGCCTGGGCGCCCTCACCCGCGCCGGAGCGCTGGCAGCGGCGGATCGGGGACGCCACGGTCGACATCGGCAACGCGGTGCTGAGCCGCTACCCCGTGCTGGAGCAGGAGGCACTGCGCCTGCCCGCACCCCCCGACCTCGACGACGGCCGCCTCGCCCTCTACACCCGCCTCGCCACACCCACCCACGAGGTCCCCTTCTTCACCGTCCACCTCACCTCACCCCCGCACGCCTCCGCCGTACGCTGCCACCAGGTCACCGCACTCGCCGAGTTCGTCGCGCGCCACCGCGGCGACACCCCGTTCCCACCCGTCGTCACCGGCGACTTCAACGCCTGCCCCGACTCCGACGAGATCCGCCTCTTCGGCGGCTACAGGACCGCCCCGGCCGTACCCCGCCAGGTCCTCTACGACGCCTGGGAGTACGCCGACCCGACGGCACCCTCCGCCACGTGGGACACGACCAACCCGTACGTCGCGGCGGTCGGCGACCCGAGCGCACGCATCGACTACATCCACGTCGGCCGACCGGGCCCCGACCGCCTGGGGCGTGTACGGGCGGTACGGCGGGCGGGGGCCGGCCCGGTGGACGGGGTGTGGCCTTCGGACCATGCGGCGGTGGTGGCGGAGTTGGCGGAGTTGGCGGACGCCGACTGACCGGTTGGCTGTCCCCATGCCTCAGCCCGGCCGCGTGCTGACATCTGCCGCGTGCCGCGCGAGGGGCTCCCGGAAATCTCCCGATCGGCAGATGTGCCGTACGACCTGCGCTGGAAGAGTCGTTGGCACGACTCCGGAATCCGCCGGGGAACGGGAGGAAGACGGAATCAGACATGGTGCAGTCGGCGAGCGAGGAGTATGTCCGGGAGAGCGGCCCCCGCATCGTGCCCCGGAGTCACTGGTGGTCGAGATGGCCCGAGTGGTCCTCCTACCTGGCGGTGGTCTGGTCGCTGCTCTATGGACTGGCGGGTCTGCACTGGGCCCTCGGTGGCGACGGCTATCCCTTCGCGCGCACCATCGACGACCGTTCCTCGGCGTCGATCCTGGAGCCCAGCAGCTCTTCGGTGGTCGCACCCGTCATAGCGGGCTTCGGCGCGGTCGGCGTAGTCGTCGGGGTTCTGATGCTGCGGGGCCGGGGAAGCGGCCGGCAACGCAAGGCGCTGCTGACCTTCGGCTGGCTGGCTGCCGGTGTGCTGACCTTCCTGATCCCCGACTACTCGCTGCTCGGCCTGGTGGCGTTCTCGCCGGCCCTGCTGGTGTTCGTCTTCACGGGCGTGCCCGGGGACCAAGTCCTGGCGGACATTCTGTACTGGCACCGCGGAAACCTGGTCATCGTCTTCGTCGGCGGTCTGGTGTGGGCCGCGGCCACGCTGGCCTATCAGCGGCGCACGGGCGGGCAGTGCGTGCGCTGCGGGCGCGGGCCGCGGGCCGCCGCGTGGACCGAGCCGGCCACGGCACTGCGCTGGGGGCGCTGGGCGGTGTGGACGGCGGTTCTCTCCACCCTCCCGTACGACATCACACGCATCGCCTGGTACTTCGGCTGGCCGCTGGGCATCACGGACGACTTTATGAAGGAGATGCAGGACACGCCGTACATGATGGAGATCGGCCTGGGCCTGGGAGTGGTCTCCACCCTCGGCAGCCTGCTGACGCACGGACTGGTCAGCAGGTGGGGCGAGGTGTGGCCGCGCTGGGTGCCCTTCAAGAGGGGCCGGACGATCCACCCGGCCACCGCGATCGTGCCCGCCTCCCTCGTCGCGGTCGTCCTCATCCCCGGCGGTCTGATGAACATCCGCGCCTACGAGGCGGACATGTGGGGCACCACCGGGCCGGGGATGTTCTGGCTGGTGTGGGGAGCAGCGCTCGGAGTCGCGACCTACTCGTACCACCTGCGGCGCCGCGGCCAGTGCCGGCACTGCGGCCGGGGCGCGCGCCGGCTCCCCTGACGAGGGCGAGGACTTCGTCGCCGCCCGTACGCGCTACGGCTTGGACAAATGGTCCCCTCCTCAGCCCGCGTAGCAGTTGCCCCGGCCGCCCGGGCCAGCGCGGCGATCTCCGCGGGGGTGCGGCGGCCGTCGGAGTGCCAGGAGTGGAGGTGGCAGTCGCCCCGGTACCAGGCCCGGCCTCGCCCCTTGGCCCGTTCCGGCGGGTACGTCGGCTCGACGACCTCGCCGGGCTCGCCGTAGGTCAGGGTGATCGTGATCTCGTACGACAGTCCCTGCGGGGCGACCGTGTACGGGCCGAGCGCGATGTGCCACGTGCCCTTGCGGACCGGGCCGGGGATGTACCCCGGCGTCGCCTCGTCCGCGCGGAGGAAGAACTCCGTGCGGGCGCCGCCCGACCAGCCCCGGAAGCCCCGGCCGCCCAGCTCGGTGCCGTGCTCGTCGAAGACACCGATGTCGAGGGCGTTGCCCGGGGTGCCGGCGGGGACGGTCGGGCGGTCGTAGACGTACGCGACCCTGAGCTCCCGTACGCCGGCGGGGACTTCCACCGGGAGGTACACGAAGTCGGGGGAACCGGTCGGCAGCGTGCCCCGTACGGTCCGCGTCTCCTGGTCCTGACCTGCCGCGGAAGCGAAGCTCACGCTTCCCAACGTAAGCGCGGCGGCCGCTCCGGTCACGACCAGCGCGCGCCTTCCGAGGCCGGGCGTGCCGTGGTGGTCCTCGCACATGCTGCTGCTACCCAGGTGTCGTGTGTGACAGGGCATGGGCGGTGCAGGGGTGGTGCGTGCAACTTTCGTATTCAGCCGTGAACTGCCGTACAAGGGAAGGGAATCGGTAGCTTTCGGGGTCGCGGCGGCCGAAGGACATCCCGCAGGCTCCCCATGGATGCCGACTGGTCGGTATGGACAGATGGCCCCTCGCCGGGTACAGATGAGGCATGCGCATCTCCGTGACGATCTTCCTCACCGACGAGACGATCACCCCCACCCGGCTCGCCCGTGAGCTGGAGCAGCGGGGGTTCGCCGGGCTGTACCTGCCCGAACACACCCACATCCCGGTCGAGCGGACCACCCCGTACCCGGCGGGCGGCGAGCTGCCGCGCGAGTACGGCCGGACGCTCGACCCCTTCGTCGCGCTCGGGCAGGCCGCTGCGGTGACCGAGCGGCTCGGCCTCGGCACCGGCATCACGCTCGTCGCCCAGCACGACCCGATCGACCTCGCCAAGCAGATCGCGACGGTCGACCACCTCTCCGGCGGCCGCCTCACCCTCGGCCTCGGCTACGGCTGGAACGTCGAGGAGGCCGCCGACCACGGCGTGGAGTGGCGTACGCGGCGCGAGCTGGTCCGGGACCGGATGGCGCTCATGCGGGCGCTGTGGAGTGACGAACCGACCGCGTACGACGGGGAGTTCGGAAGCGTGCGGGCCAGCGACGCCCACCCCAAGCCCGTCCAGCGGCCGCGCGGGCCCGTCGTCGGACCGCGCACGCTCATCGGCGGGGCCGCCGGGCCCAAGCTGTTCGCGCACATCAGCGAGTACGCCGACGGGTGGCTGCCCATCGGCGGGCGGGGCCTGTCGGAGTCGCTGCCGGTGCTGCGCGCCGCCTGGGCTGATGCGGGCCGCGACCCGGCCGCCCTCCAAGTCGTGCCGTACGCCGTCCACCCGTCCCCGGGCAAGCTCGCGTACTACGCCGAGCTGGGCATCGAGGAGGCCGTGGTGCAGCTGCCGCCGGCGGGGGAGGCGGAGGTGCTGAAGCTGCTGGACGGCTTCGCGCCGTACCTGCCCGGCACTCCCTCCGGCGCCGGTGACACCGTGTGACGAGGGGCTGCCCGGGACGAATCGGGCCGCCCCTCCGGCCGCTGATCAGCGTCTACGTATGCTCGAAGGATGACGACTTCCGCGACCTCCGGAACCGGCCCCACCGACCACCCCGGCGGCACCGGCCCGACCGAGAACTCCATGCGTCGCGCCCTCAAACGCGCCCGGGACGGCGTCGCCCTCGATGTCGACGAGGCGGCGGTGCTGCTCCAGGCGCGCGGCGAGGCCCTCGACGACCTCGTCGCGTCCGCCGCCCGGGTGCGGGACGCGGGCCTGGAGGCGGCCGGCCGACCCGGCGTCATCACCTACTCGAAGAGCGTCTTCATCCCCCTGACCCGGCTGTGCCGGGACAAGTGCCACTACTGCACCTTCGTCACCGTGCCCGGAAAGCTGCGGCGCGAGGGGCACGGGATGTTCATGTCCCCGGACGAGGTGCTGGACATCGCCCGCAAGGGGGCGGCCCTCGGCTGCAAGGAAGCCCTCATCACCCTCGGCGACAAGCCGGAGGACCGCTGGCCGGAGGCGCGCGAGTGGCTCGACGCGCACGGCTACGACGACACGATCGCCTACGTCCGGGCCATCTCCATCCGGATCCTGGAGGAGACGGGCCTGCTGCCGCACCTCAACCCCGGTGTGATGAGCTGGACCGACTTCCAGCGCCTCAAGCCGGTGGCGCCCAGCATGGGCATGATGCTGGAGACGACCGCGACCCGGCTGTGGTCCGAGCCCGGCGGCCCGCACTACGGCTCCCCGGACAAGGAACCCGCCGTCCGCCTGCGCGTCCTGGAGGACGCCGGCCGTTCGTCGGTCCCCTTCACCTCGGGGATCCTGATCGGGATCGGCGAGACGTACGAGGAGCGCGCGGAGTCCCTGTTCGCGCTGCGGAAGGTGTCGAGGGCCTACCACGGCATCCAGGAACTGATCATCCAGAACTTCCGCGCCAAGCCGGACACCGCGATGCGCGGCATGCCGGACGCGGAACTCGACGAACTGGTCGCCACGGTGGCCGTCGCCCGTCACATCATGGGCCCGAGCGCCTGCCTCCAGGCCCCGCCCAACCTCGTGGACTCCGAGTACGAGCGCCTGATCGCGGCCGGCATCGATGACTGGGGCGGCGTCTCCCCGCTCACCATCGACCACGTCAACCCCGAGCGCCCGTGGCCGCAGATCGAGGAGCTCGCGCAGCGTTCGGCGGCGGCCGGCTTCTCCCTGCGGGAACGTCTCTGCGCCTACCCCGAGTTCGTCCGGCGCGGCGAACCCTGGCTGGACCCGCGGCTGCTGCCGCACGTCCGGGCGCTCGCCGACCCGGAGACGGGCCTGGCCCGCGAGGACGCGGTCGTCGAGGGACACCCCTGGCAGGAGCCGGAGGAGGGGTTCGTCGCGTCCGGCCGTACGGACCTGCACACCACCATCGACACCGAGGGCCGTACGTCCGACCGCCGCGACGACTTCGACGAGGTGTACGGCGACTGGGCAGCCCTGCGCGAGGCGGCCGCCCCCGGCATGGCACCGGAGCGCATCGACACGGACGTACGCCAGGCACTGCGGGTCGCGGCCGACGATCCGACCCGGCTGACCGACGAGGAGGCGCTGGCGCTGCTGCACGCGGACGGACCGGCACTGGACGCGTTGTGCGCGGTGGCCGACGAGGTCCGCAAGTCGGCCGTCGGTGACGACGTCACCTACATCGTCACCCGGAACATCAACTTCACCAACGTCTGCTACACCGGCTGCCGCTTCTGCGCCTTCGCCCAGCGCCGCACGGACGCCGACGCGTACACGCTGTCGCTGGACCAGGTCGCCGACCGCGCCCAACAGGCTTGGGACGTGGGCGCGGTGGAGGTCTGCATGCAGGGCGGCATCCACCCCGACCTGCCCGGGACGGCGTACTTCGACATCGCGAAGGCGGTGAAGTCCCGCGTTCCCGGCATGCACGTCCACGCCTTCTCCCCTATGGAGGTGGTGAACGGCGCGACCCGCACCGGCATGTCCATCCGTGAGTGGCTCACCGCCGCGAAGGAGGCGGGCCTGGACTCCATCCCCGGCACCGCCGCCGAGATCCTCGACGACGAGGTCCGCTGGATCCTGACCAAGGGCAAGCTGCCCGCGGCGACCTGGATCGAGGTCGTCACGACGGCCCACGAGCTGGGCATCCGCTCGTCCTCGACGATGATGTACGGGCACGTGGACCAGCCCCGGCACTGGCTGGGCCACTTCAGGACCCTCGCCGGCATCCAGCAACGGACGGGCGGCTTCACGGAGTTCGTGACGCTTCCCTTCATCCACACGAACGCGCCGGTGTATCTGGCGGGCATCTCCCGGCCCGGCCCGACCATGCGGGACAACCGGGCGGTGACGGCGATGGCCCGGCTCCTGCTCCACCCGTGGATCCCCAACATCCAGACCAGCTGGGTCAAGCTGGGCACCGAGGGAGCGGCGGAGATGCTGCGCTCCGGCGCGAACGACCTCGGCGGCACCCTCATGGAGGAGACGATCTCCCGCATGGCGGGCTCGTCCTACGGCTCGTACAAGTCGGTCAAGGACCTGATCGCGGTGGCGGACGCGGCCGGCCGGCCGGCGAGGCCGCGCACGACGCTGTACGGGGAGGTGCCGGAGGAGCGCCGGCGGGCGGCCTCGGCGTCGGACGGGCACCTGCCGGAGCTGCTCCCGGTCCTGGACTGAGTTGGACTGAGCTGGACTTGGACTGACCTGGACTGAGTCCGCCGGACAGCCGACCCACAGTACGATGATCCGACCCCCTTCCCAGGGGGTCGGAGACTGAGGAGAGGCGCACCCGTGTCTGCCCGACTGCCCTCGTGGGCCTGGGTCACCGGCCTGACGGCCGGCGCGATCGTCGCGGTCGCGTTCCTGGCAGTGCAGGCCGACGGAGGCCCGCACCCCACGGCCACGGCGGCCCGCCCCAGCGCGTCGAAACCGGCGCCCAAGGGGTCGGCGGCGCCCAAGGAGTCGGCGCCGGCCGCCGTACCGAACGACTCGGGCACGGGCCGCCGTATCGTCTACTCCCTCGCAGAGCACCGGGTCTGGCTGGTCGACGCCAGCGACGCCGCGCGCCGCACCTTCACCGTCTGGGCGGGCACGGTGAGCCCCGACCCGGGCAAGTACTCGGTCTACACCCGCAAGGACGCCACCACCGGCTCCGACGGCGTCAAGATCGAGCACATCATCTACTTCACCGCCAAGTCCGGCATCAACATCGCCTTCTCCAACGCCGTCGACGGCTCGTCCCCACCGCCCGCCTCTGACGGTAAGCAGACGGGCGGCATCCGTATGCCGAAGGCGGACGGGGCGGCGCTGTGGGCGTTCGGCACGGAGGGGACGCCGGTCAGGGTCGTGAAGTAGCGTCGGCCTGCCCGGACGGCAGGTGGTTGACGACCAGCACGACCCCGCTGAGCAGGAACACCCGCATCGCCGCGTCCAGCCCGTTCCAGTCCTCCGACTGCCACATGCTGAACCACTCCCCACCGATCGCGATGAACCCGGCCCCGAACAGCAGCATCACCATCAACAGCCCGTACGTCGACACGCGCCGGGCCTGGACCTGATCCCGCCGCGCCCAGAGCCAGGTCCCGTAGCCGAGGACGAGCGCGGCGACCGTCTCCCACACGATGATCGCGACGTACGCGGCGTCCTGTAAGCCCTTGTTGGTGATCGCCCGCCACATCAGGTCGTCGTCCTTGAACGTCGTGTCCATCGCCAACACGTGCCGCACGAACTGCTGATTCGTCCCGAAGTCGGTGATGTTCCCGAAGGCGACGAGGGCCATGTAGAGGGCGACGGTGGCGGTGAGGAGCGTCGCGGTGAGGGACAGGGCCCGCGAGTTTGAGGTGACCATGACGGCCCCCTTCCCACCCCGAACCCCTCAGAACCGTGACGCCGGGTCCGTCACATCGGGAGGGACAACAGACGCACTGGCCCTGAAGGCCAGCACGCGTTGTCACGCAGGGGCGTCACCATGGTCCGCAGTGGCATGGTCGCCAAGCGGGACTCGGGTTGTTCGACGAGTACGTCCTTGTCCAGCGGATGCCACCCGAGACGCTGGTACAGCGGCACGAGGGGAGGGCGGCAGAACAGGAGCGCGTGCTGAGGACCCATCGTGCGAGCGTGGTCGAGTGCTGCCGTGACCACGAGCCGTGCCAGCCCCCGGCCTTGCATGTCGGGTGCGACGGCCACTCCTCCGACACCCACCACCTCTGTCCGGGTGTCGCCGATCACGACAGGCAGCCGCAGCAGGCCGGCGTGTGCCACAAGCCGGTCGCCGTGTCTGATACCGAAGTGTTCTTCCTTCGGTAGCCAGGTCAATCCGGCCGCGGCAACACCGAAGGGATCATCGCCGTCGCCGAGGATCTCGTCCTGCTCCGCCTTGGTGTACCGACGGAGCCGCACAACATATGGTGCTGGGGCTCCTTCTCTCACGGTCACTTCCTCACGTGCGTGACGAAATGCGCCCAGGCGGCGGGGGAGAGGGCGAGCCGTGAGCCTTGCTTGTCCTTGGAGTCGCGTACACGGACGGTGGTGTCGGCGGGGGCTATCGCGACCTCGACGCAGTCGGGGCCGTCGGCGCTGCTGTAGCTGCTCTTGAACCACTCAAGGGCGGTCATGTCTCTCCCAGAACTTTCTCGATGAAGGTCAGGGACTCCCGCGGCGAGAGAGCCTGCGCCCGGATCATTCCATAGCGCATCTCCAGGATCTGGACCTCCCGAGGATCACTGATCACGCGGCTGTGCAACTGGACCTCCAAGTGACCCAGCGTCTTGCCGTCCTGGAGTTTCAGCAGCCGGATCGGCCCGCTCAGTCCAGCGTGATCCTCACGATCCGTGGGCATCACCTGGATCGACACGTGCCTCAACTGGCTAATCTCCAACAGGTGTTCGAGCTGTTGTCGCAACACCATTCTGCCCCCGATCGGCCGCCGAAGGGTCACCTCTTCCTGGACGAACGTGAACAGTGGCCGAGGCGCACGATCGAAGACGGCCTTGCGGGCCATGCGCGCGGCGACGTGGCGTTCGATCTCGTCCTCTGTGTACGCCGGCCTTCGCAGCGCGTACACCGCCTGCGCGTAGTCCGGCGTTTGCAAGAGGCCGTGGACGTGGCTGCTGGTATAGGCCCCCAACTCGACCGCCTCGCCCTCCAGCTTCGCCAGATCCCGCACGCTCTTCGGATACCGCGCCTCCTCGACGTCCCTCTTCATCGCGGAGATCTTCCCGTCCGCGCCCAGCACCTCGTCCGCCTTGTCGAGGAACTCCGGCTTCGGAACCCGTCGCCCGCGCTCCACCGACGAGACCATCTCCTCGCCGTAGCCGATCGCGGCGCCGAACTCCGCCTGGCGCATGCCGGCGGCCTCCCGCCACATCTTGATCTGACGGCCGACCGCCTTGAGCACGGCTGCCGCCTCTTCGTCCTCCATCGGACCCACCTCCCACGTACGCCCCGGACAACCCCGCACCGCGCACGGACAGTCGCGCTCCGTACTGGGGTCGGTGCTGTTCAGGGTAGACAGAAGTGACCACGCTGAGTGATGTGAACCAGGGAATCACTCAGACCGCCGCCCTCGTGCGGCACTTCACCGTGCAGCTCTCCTCGACCCGCAGGGGCGCCCGTCTCGCCCGACTGCTCACGGAACGTCAACTCGCCGACTGGGGTGAGGAAAACGCCGCAGCCGAGCAGGTCGTGGCCGAGCTCGCGGCGAACGCCGTCCTGCACGGGCGCGTACCGGGTCGGGACTTCCGACTGACGCTCCGACTCGACGCGGCCCGCACGCTCCGGATCGAGGTGACGGATGCTCAGGGCGACCGCGTCGCGGTTGTCCCGAACCCGGCTCCGGGATCAGCGGAATCGGGGCGTGGTCTCGTGCTGGTCGCCGCGTTCGCCGACCGCTGGGGGGTCGACCAGGGACCGTCCCCCTGCAAGACGGTGTGGGCCGAACTGACACCGGGTCGCGTGGGTCCGTGACCCGGATGTGCCCGACGCCAAAGACGTAAGTACCGGGGAAATGACCAACCCAGCCCCACCGCCCCCGCCGCTCACCCGCAGGGGTGAACATCACCAACTCGGCTGGCGCGGAGGGGCCTGCGTGGTGCAGCGTCAGCGCCAGACCGCACACATGAATACGGCCCCCGCCGGGACGGCAATCCCAGTGCGAGGGCCTGATCAACGAGGAAGTCGAGCCTTCCCTGATGACTGCACAGCAGCCTAGCGCGCCCACGCGCGCCCGGTCCGGCCGTTCCGGACCCGGAGTCGAGCACGTCACCGAGCGCCATCACCAGCGCTTCACGGTGGTCGGCAACCACCTCGCCCAGCACCCGGACCTGTCCCTGACGGCGATCGGCCTGGCCACCCACATCCAGTCGCTGCCCGCCGGCTCACCGATCGGGATCAAGGCGTTGGCCGCGAAGTTCCCCGAAGGGGAGATCCGGATCGCCGCGGCGCTGCGCGAGCTGGAGGCGCACGGTTATCTGAAACGCACGAAAGAGCGACTGCCCTCGGGCCGGATCGTGACCCGCACGGTGTCCTACAACAAGCCGGGGCCTGCACGCCCGCTGCCGGTCGAGGCCCCCACGCCCGAGCCCAGCCGGGCACCGGACGCAACAGCGCTCCCGCAGACTCCGCAGATCCAGCAGATCCCGCAGCCATCGACCCCGAGCCACAGCACAGCCACCGACCTGCTCACCGGCCTCCGAGCCCACGCCCCGCGCCTGCTGCTCAGCGAACGCGACGTACGCCGCCTGGCGCCGGGGGTCTCCGCCTGGCTGGAGCGGGGCGTGCCCGAGACCGCCGTACGCCATGCCCTGACGACCGGCCTCCCCGAGGAGCCGCTTCGGCACCCGGCCGCCTTCCTGGCCCACCGGCTCACCGCCTTCCTGCCCCCACCTCTCCCTGCCGCACCCCACCTGTCCAGTCCTCTCCGCCCGGACCCGTTCCAGACCTGCGACGGCTGCGACCGTGCCTTCCGAGCTCCACAGCCGGGCCGCTGCCGCACCTGCCGGGCACCCGGAGCAGCGGCGTAGTCCCCCGGAAGTGATCCCAGTGACAAGCGCCGCCCGAGCACCGCACCACCGACTCCGCAGGTACCGGACGAGGTCCGAGCCACCCGCACCGGAGGTCACCGTGAGCTCCCAGACCGACGGCCCGTACGGACCGCTGATCCCCATGCCCGAGCTCACTCCCGACGCCCTGCGGGCAGCGGTGGCGCGCATCGCACCGAGCCGGGTTCCGGCCCTCACCCAGCACCTCTTCGAAGCCACGACGAGCGCCCAGCAGACACAGAGTCTCGCGCCCCTGAGGGCCTTCGTGCACTCCTGGGCCGTCTTCGTGGCGATCGAACGGCATCCCGAGCGCGCTGCCCGGCTGCGTGAGCTCGAGCGGATCGTCGACGTGGGTGAGCAGGACCCGACGGAGGCCATCGCTGGGATCCGCGCGATCCGGGAGGCGGCCGAGGCGGAGGCGGGCTTGTGACGGACTGGACCTGGGACTGCAACCCGAGTGCCGAGTACATCACCGGTGGGTTGGCGCCCGGCGTGGTGGCGGAGGTGGAGCGGTTGGCCGCCGAACTGGCCGCGCTGGGCCGCGATTCCGTGAAGGCCGGAAGGCCTCTCGACCGTGAGGGTGGGTTGCGCGAGTTCGACATTCTCGGCGGGCGGGGCTTCATCAGCTTCCTGGCCGTGCCACGCCATGAGTGCGTCTACGTCTCCTGGTACGGCTGACCTGTGATCTTCGGGCTCACCCGACCCACACTTCGCGCACCGATTCTCCCCCTGAACCAACCGTTCCCGTTCGATTACAGTGCTGGCTGTCGTACATACGGACGGTGCCTGGGGAGGTCTTGGTGGGTGCGACCGACGGCGCCGTCTGGGGCCGTACCGAGCAGCAGGACTTTCGGAGCCGGGTGCGGGGCACCCTGCTGGGGGCTGCCGTCGGGGATGCGCTCGGGGCGCCGGTGGACGGGCTGGGGGTTGACGCGATCCGGGAGGCGCACGGGGCGGAGGGGGTGGTGGATCTGGTGTCCGCGTACGGGAGACGCGGGGCCGTCACGCACCTCACGCAGCTCACCCTGTTCAGTGTGGACGGGCTGATCCGCGCCCAGGTGCGCCGGGACACCGGTGCCTGGCATCCGCCGACGGATCTGCACCGGGCGTATCTGCGGTGGGCGGCCACCCAGACCGACTGGGGACCGGACGAGCGCCGTAAGGAAGACGGCTGGCTGGCGCGCGAGGAGTGGCTGTACGCCCGCCGGGATCCGGCCCGCGCGCTGCTGCTGGGGCTCGGTGACGCGACGATGGGCACGCTGGAGGCGCCGAAGAACCCCGGCGAGGCGGGCCCCGAGGTGGTCGCCCGTTCCGCTCCCTTCGGGCTGCTCGTCGGCTGGGAGCCGCAACTGGTCGTACAGCTCGCCGTGGAGTGCGCCGCGCAGACCCACGGGCACCCGGTCGCCTGCCTGTCGGCCGGCGCGTACGCCGTGATCGTGCACGCCCTCGCCCGCGGCGACAGCCTCGACGGCGCCGTGCAGCGGGCGCTTGCGCTGCTCGGGGCGCGGCCCGGCCACCAGCCCGTTTCGGACGCGCTGCAGCACGCGCTGGGCGCGGTACGGCAGGGGATTCCGACGCCTGACCGGGTGGCCGAGCTGGCCGGGGCCGGTACGGCTGAGACCGTGCTGGCCGCCGCCGTGTACTGCTCGCTCGTTGCGGAGGAGGTCCGCCATGGCCTGCGCCTGGCCGTGAACCACGCCGGTCCCTCGGCCGCGACCGCCGCCCTGGCCGGCGGCCTCCTCGGTGCCCTCCACGGCGAGACGGCCCTCCCGCCGGCCTGGCTGGTCGAACTGGAGGGCCGGCCCACCATCCTGGAACTGGCCGACGACTTCGCGATGGAGATGACCCAGGGACCCGCACTCCACGGCCCGGTGGGGTCCGCGCCGGGGTGGCTCGCCCGGTATCCGCGCGCTTGAGCCGGGGCAGGGGAAAAGGGGAAGGGCGGCCACCTGCGTGACCGCCCCTGCCGTGTCTTCGTAGTCGCGCGTCTCAGTCCTTCGCCCGGGCCCGCACCACTTGGTCCGCGGGTTCCGCCGGTGTCGGGATCGCGGCCGCCCCGAGAGCGTCGTCGTCCCCGTCGGAGTTGATGCGCTCGATGATCGCGAGCCGCTCGGGTGTGTCCTCCGGCTTGAGGAAGCCGACGAGGATGTACAGGACCAGTGACACGGCGAGCGGGATCGACACCTGGTACTGGAGGGGGACACCGCCGTCGACGTTCCAGTTGATGGGGTAGTTGACCAGCCAGAAGGCGAGCAGGCCCATCGACCAGCTGACCAGCGCCGCCGTCGGCCCGGAGCGGCGGAACGGGCGGAGCAGGCCCAGCATCATCGGGATGGCCATCGGGCCCATCAGACCGGCGACCCACTTGATGACGACGGTGATGATGTCCTTGAACGCCGGGGAGTTGACCTGAGTGGCCGCCGCCATCGACAGGCCGAGGAAGACGACGGTCGTGATCCGGGCGACGCGCAGCCCCTGACCCTCGCTCCACGCCCGCGCCCTGCGCCACACCACCGGCGCGCAGTCCCGGGTGAACACGGCCGCGATGGCGTTGGCGTCGGAGGAGCACATCGCCATCGTGTGGGAGAAGAAGCCGACGATGACGAGGCCCAACAGGCCGTGCGGCAGCAGTTGTTCGGTCATCAGGGCGTACGAGTCGGACCCGTCGGGCTTCTTGGACGTCACCAGCAGCGGGGACATCCACATCGGGAAGAACAGCACCAGCGGCCAGACCAGCCACAGCACCGCCGACAGTCGCGCCGAGCGTTCGGCTTCCTTCGGGCCGGCCGTGGCCATGTAGCGCTGGGCCTGGTTGAGCATGCCGCCGTTGTACTCGAAGAGCTTGATGAACAGGAAGGCCATCAGGAACACCGTGCCGTACTGGGCGACGAGCGGCTTGTCGTGGCCCTGGAGCGCCGGCTCGTCCCAGGCGCTGCCGATGCTGATGCCCTTGTCGTCGAGCTTCAGCACCACCGCGACGAACATCGCGATTCCGGCCAGCAACTGGATGACGAACTGGCCGAGTTCGGTCAGCGCGTCCGCCCACAGGCCGCCGATCGTGCAGTACACGGCGGTGATCGCGCCGGTGATGAGGATGCCCTGGTTCAGCGATATGCCCGTGAAGACGGACAGCAGCGTCGCGATCGCCGCCCACTTCGCGCCCACGTCCACGATCTTCAGCAGCATCCCGGACCAGGCCAGCGCCTGCTGGGTCTTCAGGTCGTACCGGTTCTTCAGGTACTCCAGCGGTGAGGCCACGTGGAGCCGGGAGCGCAGCCGGTTGATGCGGGGCGCGAACAGCTTGGAGCCGATGGCGATGCCGAGGGCGATGGGGAAGGACCACGTCACGAACGACGTGACGCCGTAGGTGTAGGCGATGCCGGCGTACCCCGTGAACATCACCGCGCTGTAGCCCGACATGTGGTGCGAGATGCCGGAGAGCCACCACGGCATCTTGCCGCCGGCGGTGAAGAAGTCGCTGACGTTGTCGACCCGCTTGTGCGACCAGACGCCGATCGCGACCATCACGCCGAAGTAGCCGATGAGCACGGTCCAGTCGAGACCGTTCATGGTGCCCCCTTCCAGGGTCCGCCTTGTGAACTCCGCTCAGCTGGTTGGCACTTCGCGCGAGCGGGGTAAGGGCGAGGGAGGCGGCGAAGTGCCCGCTCATCCTGGGTGGGGTCGCGCGGGCACGACAAGGAGAGGGATGGTCAAGGGCAAGTAAAAATGTTCGACCCACTGACTCCAGTTCATCTACATGAACAACGAGGGGTGGCTGAAAAGAGCCCCTCTCAGTGCATCAGTTCCCCCGCGTTGACGAGCAGCGACTGTCCCGTGATCGCCCGCGCCCGGTCCGACGCCAGGAACACCGCCGCGTCCGCCACGTCCCCGTCCGTCGCCAGGTCCGGCAGCGCCATCCGCTCGGTCAGCCGCCCGAGTACGTCGGCCTCCGCGACCCCCTCCGACTGCGCCGCGAACTGCACGTACGCCCGCACCGGCGGGCCCCACATCCAGCCGGGGAGCACCGTGTTGACCCGGATCCGGTGCGGCCCGAGCTCCCGCGCCAGCGAGTACATCGCGCTCGTCAGCGCCCCCTTGGACGCCGCGTACGCCGCCTGCCGCACCTGGGACGGGGCCGCCACGGCCGACTGCGTGCCGATGAAGACCACCGCACCGCCCCCGCCCGCCTTCAGCGCCGGCAGGCACGCCCGGGTCATCCGCAGCGAGCCCAGCAGGTTCACGTCGATCACCGACTGCCAGGTCGCGAAGTCCGCGTCCTCCACTCCGCCGAAGTAGCTGTCCCACGCGGCCACCTGGACCACCGCGTCGATGCCGCCGAACCGCTCCCGCGCCAGCGCGGCCAGCGCCTCGCACTGCCCCTCGTCGGTGATGTCGGTCGCCCGGTACGCCGTGTGGACGCCGTCCGGGTCGACCTCGGCGGCGGCCTTGGCGAGGTTCGCCTCCGTCCGCGCCCCGAGCACCGCGTTCCCGCCGTCCCGTACCACGGCGGCCGCGACCTGGTGCCCGAGCCCGGCGCCGACTCCAGAGACGACGACGGTCTTGCCGGTGAGCAGTGACATCCGGACCTCCCGGGGTATGGCGCATTATCTGACGGGCCGTCAGAGTATGGGCGACCGCAGGTGGACGGAAGGGGAAGACGCATGAGCGAGGAGACCCGCAGCGAGACGTACGCCGAACTGGCCGCCGTGGGCCCCTACGGCGTCCGCCCCGGCCACGCCCTGATCACCATGGTCGAACCGCATCCCGGCCACGAGTACGCCTACAACCGCTGGTACGAGGACGACCACTACTACGCCGGCGCGATGGCCATGCCCTGGATGTACGCGGGCCGCCGCTGGGTGGCCACCCGGGAACTGCAACTGCTGCGCTACCCGGAGAAGTCGGCGATCGCCCAGCCCGTCACCGCGGGCTGCTACATCTCGACGTACTGGATCACGTCCGGCCGCTACGACGACCACATGCGGTGGACGGTCGCCATCAACAAGCGCCTCAACCGGGACGCCCGCGTCTACCAGGACCGCACCCACGTCTTCACGGCGTTCCAGGACCACGAGGCGACCGTGTACCGCGACGGCGCCGCCGGCCCCCGCGACTTCCACGCCCTCGACCACCCGTACGCCGGGCTGGTCGTCGAGATCGTCGACACGGAGTCGTCCGAGCGGCGCGCCGAACTCCTGGAGTGGCTGCGCTCCCGCCACCTGCCGGGGCGCCTCGCCGGCTCCCCGGCCGCGATGGTCACGGTCTTCCGCCCGACCCCGCTGCCCGGCGACCGCATGACCTACGTCAAACAGGTCGAGGGCGTCGACACACGCCTGACCCTGCTGTGGTTCCTGGAGGCAGACCCCAGGGAGTGCTGGGAGAACACCTTCACCGGCCTGGACACGGCGGTCGCGGAATCGGGTCTCGGGCGGGTGGAGCTGGTGGCGCCGTTCGTCCCGACGGTGCCCGGGACGGACCGCTACGTGGCCGAGCTGCGCTGATCAATTCAGCTCGTCGGGACAAGGAGTGCCCCGAGGCAGGCCGTAGGGCGCCGCCAGCCGATACGTCCCCGCCTTCGGCGCGACCAGCATCGTCCACTTGTCGCCCTTGGCGTCCTCCTCGGTCTCCATCAGGCAGCCGTTGGGGTTGTCGTACGTCTTCGGCGTGCCCTCGGGAGCGTCCTTGGACTCCTGCGTCTCCTGCGGCGGCTCGAGCTTCTTGCCCTCGGCGTCGACGACGCTCAGCCACGGCGAGTACGGGATACGGATGAGGATGCGGCCCGGCTTGGTCACCTTCATCGTCACCTCGGTCTGCCCGGCCCGCTCCACGACCGTGTTCGGCTCCGCGAGGGACGTCGGATCGGTCACCCGGAACAGCTGCCAGTTCGCGTCGCCCCAGATCTGCTTCAGATAAGGCATGCCCCGCTGGACCAGCTCCCGCTCGCGCTCCGCACCGCCCGGGTCCGGCTCGTCCTTGGGCAGCACCACGAAGTGCACGGCCCACCGCTTCAGCCAGTCGTGGTAGTTCGCCGAGTTGAGCGTGTCGTCGTAGAAGAGCGGGTTGCGCTCCATGTCGGCCTGGCGGTTCCAGCCGCGGGCCAGGTTGACGTACGGCGCGAGGGCGGAGGCCTCCCGGTGGGAACGGGCGGGCACGACCTCGACGCGGCCCTTCTCGGCGCCGACCTCCTGAAGCTCGTTCACGAGCGGCGCGAGCTCGCGCGCCCAGCCCGCGGCCGGGGTGGTGTGGATTATGTCGTCGACCGACTTGAAGCCGATCCAGCCGGCGAACGTGGCCATCGCCAGCACGATCACGTACCACTTGCGGGTGCGCGGCACCGCGAACGGCAGCGCCGCCATCAGCACCACACCGGCGAACAGCATCGGCAGCCGCGTGATGTTCGACCCGATCTGTGAGCTGATCAGCCAGACCAGCAGCACCGACAGCCCGTACACGGCGGCCGTGATCCGTACGGTCTTCCAGTCGCGGGGCACGACCACGTAGATGATCACCGAGAACAGCAGCGGGAGGATGGTCGACCCGAAGCCCATCGGCTGGGTGCCGGAGAAGGGGAACGCCAGCGCCGACACCGCGACGACCGCTGTCGGGCCCAGCCCCAGGGCCCACGCCCCGGGGCGTCGTTTCTGCAGGAACAGCGCGGCCGCCACCAGGCCCACGAACAGGCCGGCGACCGGCGACGACATCGTGGCCAGCGCGGCCAGCGGCGCGGCGCACAGCGCCTTGGCCCACCGTTTGTAGCGCCAGCGGTGCGGCCAGCAGAACACGACGGCGACCGCGCCCAGCGCGAACGCCGTGCCGAGGCCGAACGTCACCCGTCCCGATATGGCGTTGCACAGGAAGGCGAAGACACCGGCGAGCGCGGGCCACAGCGGGTTCCGCACCGGTCGGCAGCGCACCAGGATCAGCATCAGCAGCGCCGCGGAGACCGTCCCCGCGATCATCATCGTCGTACGGACGCCCAGGACGGACATCAGATACGGCGACACCATGCTGTACGACACCGCGTGCATGCCGCCGTACCAGGCGAGGTTGTACGCGGAGTCGGGGTAGCGGCCGACGAACTCGGCCCACGCGTCCTGAGCGGCGAGGTCGCCGCCGCTGTTCGCGAACGTGAAGAACCAGGCGACGTGGAGGGCGCCGGCGAGACCGGTGACGAAGAGGACCGGGTGCAGCCCGATCCACTCGCGCAGGGCGGCCGCGCGGGCCGCGAATCTGGACGACCCGCCGTCACGTCCCGCTGACGCGGGCAGCTTTATTCGCGGGCCGGTACCCGGGCCCGGACCGGTGTCGTCGGTGCGTGTCGGCTCCGCAGTGGCCACCTGTAGGCGCTCCCCGTGTCCCGTCTTCTGTTCTTCTCGGCCGCACCTCGTTCGCTCGCGCTTCACGGCCACGTTTCCCGCGTCCGGCCACCTGTCCCGTTTCGGGACGCTAGCACGCGGCCCCCGGTGGAGCGCCTTGATATCGCGCTCCACCGGCGGGTGCCGTCGGCACGGCCATGACGTGCCGTTACGTGCCGTGACGTGTCGTGACGCGTGCGTCAGCCGATGCGGGTCAGCTTGTCCGTGAAGCCCGGTTCGGCCAGGTCCTTCTGGAGTGCGACCGGGACCTTCACCGCGTCACCGGAGCCGTCGCCGACCGTGAGCGAGCCCACCTTCGTGCCGGCCTTCGCGGTGTGCGGTACGTCGTCGGTGGCGAAGGACAGCTTCACCTTCAGCCCGGCCCAGCCGACGGCACTGACGTCCTTGGTCACGACCACAGGGGTCCGGTTGCCGAACTTGTCGTCGACGTACCCGACGACGTCACCCTTCTTAAGGATCTTCGCCGAGGTCAGCACGTCCTGCGTGGCGAGCATCGCGGTCTTGCTGACCTTGTTGACCTGGTCGATGATCGAGACCGCGTTGTGCTGGGCGAGGATCGCGCCGACCAGGGTCACGGTCTCGCCTCCGACCTCCTTGGTGGCGGCGAAGAGCAGATTGCCGCCGGCCTTGCTGGTGGAGCCGGTCTTGATGCCGATGGCGTTGTTGTAGGGGACCAGGTCGTTGTAGTTGCGCCACTTGAAGCCGGTCGGGTCGATCCAGTTCGGCTGCTTGGTGATGTCCATCAGCGCCGGGATCTTCACCAGCTCGTGCCCCAGCTTCACCTGGTCCTCGGCGGTGGAGACGGTGGTCTCCTTCAGCCCGGAGGCGTCGGTGTACTTCGTGTTCTTCATCCCGAGCTCCTTGGCGGTGGCGTTCATCTTCTTGATGAACGCCGCCTCGTTGCCCGCGTCCCAGCGGGCGAGGAGCCGGGCGATGTTGTTCGCCGAGGGGATCATGACCGCCGAGAGGGCCTGCTTGAGGGAGTACTTGTCACCCTGCTTGACAGTGTTGACGGTCGACTCGTCGTACTTGTCGTAGCCGCCCTCCTTCTCGGCGAGGGCGTCGATGGTGATGCTCGGGCCCTCCGTCCCCGGCTTCAGCGGGTGGTCCTTCAGCACGACGTACGCGGTCATGGCCTTGGCGACGGAGCCGATGGCGACCGGCTTCTGCTCGCCGAAGTGGTCGACGTTGCCGATGCCGTTGACGTCCATCCAGCCCTGGCCCTCGTTCGGCCACGGCAGTGCGACCTTGTCGCCCTTGAAGGTGTACGACTCCTCGGCGGTGAGGACGAGGGAGGGGGTGGGCAGCGGCCGGACGGCCTGCACGATCGCAAAGACGACCACGAGCAGGAGGACGATCGGCGTCCAGATCTTCACCCGCCGGACGGTCGTCCTGAGCGGGGTCTCCGGGGGCGGCGGGGTGTTCGTCAGCTCCGCCAGCAGGTCCAGCGGCGGCTTCGGCGGCAACGGCTGCTGCGTCGTCCGCTCCGGGCCGATCTGGGGGACGGGGCTGGTGGGATCGGCGGGCTTGACCGTGGGCAATGCTGCCGTCGCGTCCGCGGGCGGCGGCTTCCGCGTCGACGGATCGTCCAACGGCTTCAGCGCGACGAACTTGCTGGTCCGCTCGGCGTCGGCCTCGGCGCCGCGCTTCCTGTCGCCGGGCTTGTCCTCGCCCTTGTCCTCGGCCGCCTTGCCTTCGGGCTTCCGGTCACCCTTCTGCCCAGCCTTGGCCGCGTCCCCCAGCTTCAGCATGGTCGTCGGCTGATCGACCTCCCGCTTGGCAGCCCGCGGCGCCTTGAAGACGGCGGTGGGCTGGTCTACGGGGGGTGCGGTGGGGGAGTCGTCAGGGTCGGCACCGGTGTCGGCCGTGGGCTTGGCGTCGGCGTCCGTCTCGGCGTCGGCTGCGGGCTTTGCGTCGGCCTTCGCGGTGGTGTCGGCGCCGGGTTTGGCGTCGGGTTCGCGCCTGGCGGCGGGCTCGGCGGCGTCCGTCTCGGGGTCGGCTGCGGGCTTGGTGTCGGCCTTGGCGGCGGTGTCGGCGCTGGGTTTGGCGTCGGCCTTCGCGGTGGCGTCGGCGCTGGGCTTGGAGCCGGCCTTCGCGGGCGTGTCCGTGCCGAGGCGGGGGTCCGTCTTCGCGGGGCTGTCCGTTTCGGCGGGCTTGGTGTCGGCCTTGACGGCGGTGTCGGCGCTGGGTTTGGCGTCGGCCTTCGCGGTGGCGTCGGCGCTGGGCTTGGAGCCGGCCTTCGCGGGCGTGTCCGTGCCGAGGCGGGG
>NZ_JBWKCC010000004.1:356277-461610 GCF_056436655.1 Streptomyces sp. NPDC043427
GGGGTCCGTCTTCGCGGGGCTGTCCGTTTCGGCGGGCTTGGGGTCGGTCTTCGCGGGGCTGGAGCTCGTCGCGGAGTCGGCCGCGCTGCCGGAGCCGGTCTTGCCCTTCACGCCGCGCTTGGGCTGGGCGTCGCCTTCCGAACCCGCCTCTGCCGCGGCGCCGGCCTTCAGGGCGCCATCGGTCGCCTTCGTGGCGGGCTCGTCGGTGTCGCTGTCAGCGCCGGGCCCGGCCTCGGAAGCCGCGTCCACGTCCGTGCGGTCGTCGGCGGTGTCGGAGTCCGAGTCGCCCTCATCGCGGGCACCCGCCCCGGCCGCCTCGTCGGCATCCTGCGCCTCCGGGGCGCCCTGGGCGTCGTCGGTACCCCGGCCACCCGCCGCTCCAACGCCGCCGGCGGCCCCCTGAGCGCCCGCGGGGGCTCGCCCGGTCTCGTCGGCGCCCGCGGCGTCCTGCTCGCCCAGCGCAGCCGCCGCAGCGCCCTGCTTGCCCGCTGCGGACCCCGTGGCGGCCGTAGAGGCGTGTTCGGCCTTCCTGGGGCCCTCAGCGTCCTGCTCGTCCTTCGCGGCCGTTCCAACGCCCTGCTTGCCCGCCTCGGCGTCCGCGGAACCCGTAGAAGCGCGCTCGGCCTTCCCTGCGTCCTCCGCGTCCTGACTGCTCTTCGGGGCGTTCTCGGCCTTCTGGGCGTCCTTGGAGGTGCGGCCCGGCTTCTCTGTGTCGGCGGGCTCCGCAGGGGGCTGCGTAACCGTTTCGCTGGACGTGGTGTCCGTCTCGGGCTTCGCCGTCGGCTTGTCCTCGGCGGTCTGGACCCAGGCGGCCACGGCGGCGCGCAGACGGGCGTCCCCCGTGGTGTCGTCGCCGTCGTCCTCGGCGCCCTCGCGGGACTCGGAATCGGTCGCGGCCGGGTCCTGCACCGAACCCTCGGTGTCCTCCGGGGCTTCGGCCTCGGCCTCCGCCGAGGCGTCCTCGGCGCTCTCGATGTCCCCGGTGTCCGACCTCCGCACGGAGAACACGCGTGTCGCCGTGTCCACACCCGCTCGGGGGCCCGTGCCGCCCTCCCGGGTTGCCGGGAGGCGTGGGTCGCGGGCTTTGGACCTGGCCTCGGGAACCGGACCCGCGCTCCCCGACGTCGGTTCTGCCGACGACTCGCGCTGCTTCGACCTGTCGGGGGACTCGCCCGCCACCGATGCCTCCTCCATGTGCCGCACGGCCTCCGTGCGCCTGCCGAACCGTGAACCGCCGCCGGAACACCGCCACAACGCGCTGTCCGAACCATGTACCAGTGTCCTGTGTGAGGACTTGGCTCCTGCGGTAGACGAGAACGACATACCTACCGGTTCCCTCACAAACAGGTCACGCACCCTCGACAGACCAATGTGAGAGGGGTCACCCTGTCATTCATCCACGCGGGGAGGCATGGATGGGCAGGAGCCGCAGAACCATTCCGGAAGAGCTTCTGTTGCTGGCATTGGACCCGACCACGGGTACCACTGCACAGCCGCAGTCGCTCGACCTTGGTCTGGCCGGAGCACAGCTAGTGGAGCTGGCGCTGGCCGGACGGATAGCCCCAGACGGGGATCGTATCGCCGTGGTGTCCCCACGGCCGACTGGAGATCCAACACTGGACTGCGCGTTGGAGTTGCTGCGAAGGCGTGGCGCTCCCGTACGTGCCGTCCACTGGATCGGCGGGCCTCGACTGGGGCTCCGCCAGACCTACCTCTCGCATCTGGAGCGGTGCGGCATGGTGCATGCCGTGGCGGGTCAGATGTGCGGGGTGCTTCCGACGACCCGGTACCAGGCGACGGACACCGACATCAGCCGCGAGATCAGGGCGCGGCTGGACTCGGCGATCCGTACCGGCGTACCGCCGGACCCGCGGACCGCGGCGCTCGCCGCCCTGGCCCACGCGGTCGGTCTCGGCAAGCACCTGTACCCGGGGAACGAGGGACGCTCGTCCCGGTCCCGGTTGCGGGACCTGATCCGGCACGACCCCATGGGCGGGCTCGTCGCGCACGCCGTGATGGACGTCCAGAACGGCGCGGCGGCCCAGCCTCGCCGTCCGGCACCGGCCGGCCGCCAGGCCGCCCCCGGCGCCCGGCCGGCTCCGGAACCCGCGCGTGGCGTTCCGGTGCAGCCGCGCCGCGGACCCATGGCGCGTGTCGTGGCCCACTGAGCCGTAGTTCCACGACACGCCGACAACCGCAAGACCCGTTCGGGAGCCGCCGCGGCCCGCGCGGGGTGGTGGACCGTACGTCCTCGGACACACTCGGTCCCGCCACCCCGCGCGGACGCATGTCCGCGCGTACCCGCCGCTGTCGCACGCTCCTCGTGCACATCCGGCCGGCACGCCCCCAACTGGCGTGTACCAGCTGCATATCGACCGTTTTCCAGCGGTAGAAAGCACCTTGGTGGCAGTCTGCTCAGCAGCAGATACGCAAAGTGGAGCACGCAGCCGGAGGTGCACGTCCCGTGGCGTCCAATGTCAATCCCACCGTCAGGCGACGCCGGCTGGGCCAGGAGCTGCGTCGGCTCCGTGAGCTCAAGGGCATGACCGCCGAAGAAGTGGCCGAGCGCCTGCTGGTGTCCCAGTCGAAGATCAGCCGACTGGAGAACGGCCGCCGCAGCATCAGTCAGCGTGATGTGCGCGATCTGTGCGGGGTCTACGAGGTGGAGGACCACCGCATCATCGACTCCCTGATGCAGATGGCCAAGGACTCGCGCCAGCAGGGCTGGTGGCACACCTTCGGGGACATCCCCTACAGCGTCTACATCGGCCTGGAGACGGACGCGGCCAGCCTGCGCGTGTTCGCCCCGCAGGTCGTGCCGGGGCTGCTGCAGACCCGCGCGTACGCGGAGGCGGTCATCACGGGGGCGCTGCCGGAGACGGCGACGGCCGAGATCGAGAAACGGGTCCAGGTGCGCATGCGCCGACAGGAACGTGTCTCCGCCGTGGAGAACCCGCTGCGTCTGTGGGCGGTGCTCGACGAGGCCGCGCTGCGCCGGGTCGTCGGGGACCGGCAGTTGATGCGCGAGCAGTTGGAACACCTCGCCGAGGTCTCCCAGCTGCCCCATGTCACCGTGCAGGTGCTGCCGTTCGACGTGGGCGCGCATCCAGGCCTCAACGGCCAGTACGCGATCCTCGAGTTCCCGGACACGGCGGACTCCAGCGTCGTCTACATCGAGGGAGTCACCAGTGACCTGTATCTGGAGAAGGCGCCCGATGTTCAGAACTACAGCGTCATGTACGAGCATCTGCGGGCACAGGCGATGAATGCGGACCAAACCCGGCAGTTCATTGGGAACTTGGCAAAAGAGTACGCCCGCTGACCTCATCGCGATGGAAGGCGCCGAACAGTACACCTTGGGCAGGCCCAAGGGAAGACTCGCTTGGAATATGCCATCCAGTCGAGTGAATCACTGCTCTGCCTGAGGGAGTTGACGAGTAGCGTCGATCAAGCCAGCAAGACGACGACGCTGGCGCAAAGCGCACTCAACAACGGGCAAGTCATCGGAGCAGAAATGGCAATTCTTAACGGTGCCACGCAAGAGTGGACCAAGTCCTCGTACTCCGTCGGGAACGGCGAATGCGTCGAAGTCAAGTCACCTACCCTCTCGGCACTGGCCGTCCGAGACTCCAAGGACCCCCAGGGTCCCGTGCTGGCCTTCCCGGCCGACGCGTGGAGCGCGTTCGTGGCATCGGTCAAGCCGTAGGACGAGTAGAACCCGTAGAACCCGCAGGACTCGCAACAACCGTAGTGCGACAACTTCACACGCAATACCGACAGAGCCCTCTCGACTAGCCCGCCGTCCTTGCCGAGGGGGCTCGGCTCGTGCCCGCCGAGCCCCACCGAGCCCCACGAGGCCTTACTTCACGGCTTCAGGGCTTCAGGGGAAACGCCACATCGCACACCGGGTCCTCGGGCCCCGCCGCATCCCAGTCCGCGAAGTAGACCTCGCGGCAGGGACCGTCGCCGGACAGTCCCTCCTCTTCCATCCACTCCTCGACCGCCTCGAAGGCCGCCAGGATCTGCGGGTGGGCCACCTGCGCCTTGGTGATCCGGGTGTAGGCCAGCCGTCGCGCCGGCTCCACCCGCACCTTCGTCTCCCGGCCCCGGCCCCGCTGCTCGACCCAGGCCCGTGCCGCCGCCTCGTCGGCGACCGGTACGCACGCCTCGGCGGGGCCGTCGCTCTCCATGGACACCTCGGAGTGGTAGACGACGTACGGCGGAGCGGTGACTCCACCGCACTCGCGCGCCGCCTCCTCCAGCCGGCCCAGCGACGCCCCGATCCATGCCGGCAGCTCGTCCGCCAGCGTGTGCCGCGTCTCGGTGATCACCACCCGCTCGGGTACGTCGACCGTCTCGACCACGAACTTTCCGTACATCTCGGAGCTCCTCCCCGACAGCCGTCCACGGAGGTACTCGGCGAGCGTCCGCTGCCCCGCCACCCGCGTCTCGACGTCCGCCCAGTAGGCGGTGAGCCGGTCCGCGGCCTCGGCCCCGTCGGCCGCCTCGACCACATCGGCGATGCGGGCCAGCGGCATGTCGAGCTGGCGCAGCAGCGCCACGAGGCGGGCGCGTTCCACCTGGTCCGCGCGGTAGTAGCGGTAGCCGCTGGCCTCGTCGACGTGCGCCGGGGCCAGCAGTCCGAGGCGGTCGTACAGCCGCAGGGCCTTGGGCGAGAGCCGGGCCCGCGCGGCGAACGCGCCGATGGTGAGCAGATCTGCGTCCACCGTGTGATCCTCCGTCACCGGGCGGTCCTGTCGCCCGGTGAGAAGGACGCTCCGCCTTGCCCCAGGGGCAGGGTCAACCCGCCAGCTGGCCCTCGACAGCGGCGACCAGCTCCGCGGACTCCGGCTCGGTCTGCGGGGAGAACCGGGCGACGACACTGCCGTCCCGTCCGAGAAGGAACTTCTCGAAGTTCCACCGGATGTCCCCGGTGTGCCCCTCGGCGTCGGCGAAGCCGACGAGCCGCTCGTACAGCGCGTGCCGGCCCTCGCCGTTCACCTCGACCTTCTCGGTCAGCGGGAAGGACACGCCGTACGTCGCCGAGCAGAACTCGGCGATCTCCTCGGCCGTGCCCGGCTCCTGCCCGAGGAACTGGTTGCAGGGCACGCCGAGCACGGTGAAGCCCTGGCCGGCGTACCGCTCCTGGAGCCGCTCCAGGCCGGAGTACTGCGGGGTCAGCCCGCACTTGGAAGCCACGTTCACGATGAGCACGGCCTTGCCCGCGTACTGCGAAAGGTCGGCGGAACCGCCCGTGAGAGCGCCTATTTCGACGTCGAGAGGGGAGGAGGTGGCGTCAGTAGTCATGAGCGGATGCTAACGCCGCCGAATGGCGCGGAGGGCGTGCCCCCCGCCTCCACCAGGACCTCGCCCGCCGCCGTCCGGGAATACAGCACCGAGCGGCCCGCGCGGCGCCGGGTCACCAGCCCGGCGTCCAGCAGGACCCGAAGATGCCGTCCGACGGAGCCGAGGCCCTGGCCGGTGACGGCGACCAGCTGGGTGGTGCTCATCGGGGTACCGAGCAGGACGAGCACCGCCGCCCGGGCCGGGCCCAGGAGAGCGCCCAGGCTCGCCGGGACGGGCCGGTGGGCGGGGTCCTCGGCGAGGGCGCCCGCGCACGGGTAGACGACGGCGTACCGGTTCCACTCCTCCCACGAAACCCAGCCGGTCTGCGGGGTGACCGGCACGAACACCAGTTCGGCGCCGGAGATCTCGCGCGGCGGATACTCGTGCAGGTTCACCTGGAAGCGGTTCTCGCCCAGCCAGCGCGTCCCCGGCCGCAACGAGTCCAGCACGGCCGCCCAGCCGCCCCGGCTCATCTGCGCGGTCCGCGCGACGACATCCGCCTCCAGGATGCGCCGCCGCCGCTCCCAGTACGGCCGTACGGTCTCGCCCCACACGTACGTGAGGAGCGCGGCCGCCCGCTCGGGCAGGTCGTCGCGCTCCAGTGCGGCGGGCAGCGGACCGGCGAGGGAGACCCGCAGATGCGCCCGTGCCGCGTCGGGGTGGACCGCCCGCACCCGGCCGACACCCTCCTCGAAACTCTCCCCGTCCCGGGGTGTCGGCGTGAGGAAGTCGGCGATCCAGTCCCTGCCGAGCCCGGCGCGGACGAGCAGCGCGGTGACCGGATCGGCGGCCAGGCGCGCGCGATAGCCGGGCAGATGCGCCCGCAGCCAGTCCCGCTCACCGGGATGGGACGCCGTGCCCGCGTGCAGCAGCTTCAGGCTCGCGAAGGTCTCGGCGAGCGGGGAGAGCACGAACCGGCTGCGGGCGAGAGTGTCGGCGTTGACCTGCCACCAGCCCACGACCCCTCCGCACCGGTCCTCGTACGACGTTTCGCATCTGTGCGAAACAATAACGACCGCTCGCGGCCCGCCCGAGCCTTGGCGCATGCCCAGCTACCGCGGCCTCTTCCGCATCCCGGAGTTCACCCCTCTCTTCCTCGGCTCCGCCGCCCACACCGCGGCCCAGACGGTGAGCGGTCTGGCGCTCGGCACGCTGGTGTACCGGGCGACGGACTCGCCGCTGCTGTCGGCGGTGAGCATGTTCGGCCCGTCGCTCGCGCAGGTGCTGGGCGCGACCTTCCTGCTGTCGGGGGCCGACCGGCTGCCCCCGCGGACGACGCTGGCGGGCGTCGCCCTGTCGTTCGCGGCGGGTACGGCGGTCATGGCGCTGCCCGGCCTGCCGCTGTGGGCGGTGTTCGCGGTCGTCCTTGCCCAGGGCCTGGTCGGCGCGCTTGGCGGCGGGGTCCGCTGGGGCCTGTTGACCGAGATTTTGCCGCCGGAGGGCTATCTGGCAGGACGTTCGCTGTTCAACATGATGAACGGCTTGCTGCAGATCACCGGCTACGCGATCGGCGGCGCCCTGGTCGCCGTCCTCTCCCCGCGTGCGGCCCTGCTGCTGGCCGCCCTGCTGTACGCCACGTCCGCGGCGGGCCTGCGCCTGGGCCTGACCGCGCGCCCGCCCCGCGCCACCGGCCGCCCCTCCGCGGCCGCGACCTGGCGCGCCAACGCCTTGCTGTGGTCCTCCCGTCCGCGACGCCTGGTCTATCTCGGCCTGTGGATCCCCAACGGCCTGGTCGTCGGCTGCGAATCCCTCTTCGTGTCGTACGACCCCGGCGCCGCGGGCACGTTGTTCGCCTGCGCGGCGCTGGGCATGCTGGTGGGTGACGTGGTCGTCGGCCGCCTGGCCCCGCCGGGGGTACGGTCCCGTCTCGCCGTGCCGCTCCTGCTCCTCCTGGCCACCCCGTACGCCTTCTTCGCGCTGCACCCGGACACGCCGGTGGCCGCGTTGTGCGCCGCGCTGGCCTCGGTGGGCTTCGGGGCGGGCCTGGTCCAGCAGGAGCGCCTGGTGGACCTCACGCCAGCGGAGTTGAGCGGTCACTCGCTGGGGCTGGACTCCGCGGGGAGGCTGACGATGCAGGGCGTGAGCGCGGCTGTGGCGGGTTCGGTGGCCCAACTGACCTCGCCGGCGACCGCGATCACGGTGATGGCCGTGATGTCGGTCGGGGTGACGCTGACGTTGGCGACGGCAGGCCGTAGGCGGCTGCCGATGCCAGTGGAAATCCGCAGTGAGAACTAACCGCAACACGAACTAACCGCAACACGAACTAACCGCAACACGAACTAACCGCAACACGAACTAACCGCAATACGAACTAACTGCATATGAACTGCACTGCAATACGAACTAACCGCATGCGCATGACCGCTAGAGGCCGTTCTCGGGGCCGAGGAACACCTCGGGCACCTTGTTGGCGAGGACGACGTGGGCGAGGAGGGCGGTGAGCTGCTCGCGCTCGGGGCCGCCGAGGCCGGCGGGGAGGGCCTCGACGCGGCGGCACGTCTCGTCGTGGAACTCCCTGGCCAGTACGGTCCCCTCGTCCGTCAGCCCGACGCGTACGGCTCGCCCGTCCCGGGGGTCGGGCTCCCGTCGCACCAGCCCCCGCTGCATCGTCCGGTCCACCAGACCGGTCAGGCTCGACTTCGCCAGCCCGAGGAGTTCACCGAGCTCGGTCATGCCCAGGGGCTGCGGGATCAATACGCACAGCAGTTTGCCCTGCTGCGGGGTGAGGCCGTACGCGCGGCTCGAGTCGGCGTACACGGCGTTCACCAGGAAAGCGGAGCGCACCAGCGCGGTCACGAGGCTCATCTGCTGCTCACCTGCGGTTTCGACCATCGGGTAAGGGTACCGAGCGGGGAGGGGCGAGGCGGTCACTCGTCCTGAGGGGGTGCCTCCCCCTCCACCAGCCGTTCCGCGATGTCGTCCGCCCACTCCTGCGCCCACCGCCGCAGGGCGACGATGTCCGGCTCGTCGAGGCCGAGGGCGGCGAACTCGCGGTCGTCGATCAACTCGACGGCGGCCAGACGGCTCTGCAGGTCGGCGAGATCGAACAAGTCCCGCGCATGCCGGCGCCCCAGCTCCTCCAGCTCGGGAGCGGTCCAGTACTCGGCCCCCGCGCGCACGTCGACGAGCTCGCGGGCGAGCCCTCCGTCGACGAGGTCCCGCACGCGGATCCCGACGAGGTCCTCCAGCGCGACGGCCGGCCCGCGCTCGGTGTGTACGGGCGCCCGCCAGAGCACCTCCTTGAGCACGTTCACCTCACACGCCTCACCCGTGCCCGGATCGGTCACGACCATCCGTCCGGCCAACGGCTCCACATCCACCACCCGAACGAGCCACCCCAACTCACCGAGTCCACCCTTCACCGCCTCCACCACGTCCCCCATCCCCACCGCACTGTCAGTGGCGACCTCCACACCCGCCCCCACCCGCCCGACCAACCCGTGAGCCCACACCCCACACCCACCGGACAGCGCAAGCGAGAACCGCGCGCCCACGGCAAGGATGTCCACCATCAGACGCCCGTTCATGAAGGCGACTGTAGGGGCCACCACCATCCGGAACCGCCCGAACAGCCCGATCCCCGGTGTGTCGAACCACTGAGTGGGAGGAGGCCCAATTAATCGCACCCACGCCATGCCCTGACGGGGGCAGACTCGGGAGGAGTCGTTCAGAGAGGGGCCGGGGATGGCAGACGTGCGGTTGGAGCGGTTGAGGGCAGAGCATGTGGGGGCTCTGTTGGTGTTTGAGAAGGAGAATCGGACGTACTTTGCACGGTCCATACCGGATCGGGGAGATGCGTATTTTGAGGAGTTCGAGAGTCGGTGTCGGGCGCTGCTCGCGGAGCAGGACGCGGGGGTGTGTCACTTCCATGTTGTGGTGGACGGTCAGGGGGAGCTGATCGGGCGGGTGAATCTCGTGGACGTCGAGGGCGGGGGCGCTGAGCTCGGTTATCGGATCGGGGAGCGTGCGGCGGGCCGGGGCGTCGCCACGGCTGCGGTGGGGGAGGTGTGCCGGTTGGCGGCCGAGGAGTACGGGTTGGTCGGGCTCATGGCGGTCACCACGGTCGACAACGCGGCGTCCAGGGCCGTACTGGAGCGGAACGAGTTCATCTGCGTGGAGGACATCGTTCTCGTCGGGCGCCCGGGGGTCCGCTACCGGCGTCGGCTCGCGCTCTCGCCTCGCTGACGGTCTGTTCCGCCATGGTGGCCTTCGCAGTCGGCTTGCGGAACAGGTCGTAGGCGAAGCTGACCGCAGGTCGTAGGAGGCGGCGGTGCGCCCGGTACAAGCCGGGCGCGTACGTCACCTCACGGACCATGCGCACAGCTTCCCGGAGCTGGTTGGCAGCGTGACCAAGGTCGGCCCATTCATCGACCTTCGGCTACTGTCCCGCGCCGCTCGGGGTACCTAGCATGCGAAACATGGCGAGCAACCACTCTGACAACACGTTCGGCACCTCCCCCGCGACCGAGGCGTCCACCGCCACCGTGCTCGGCTATCCGCGTTCCGACAGGACCCTGCTCCTTGTCGGTATGCCCCTGGCCGGTGCCGTCGTGGGATTACTCCTGCCGGTGCTGGCGAGACAGATCACCGGCTTGTCCAAGCTGCCCCTGCGGACGGTTGTCGAGTTCGTCGCCTCCGTGGAGGAGACCTGGCAGATCATCGCGTTCATGGCCGGCAACCTCGTCCTCGGCCTGGTGCTGGCCTTCGTCTCCCTCTCGGAGTCGCTGACGATCACGCTCACCGACTCCCGGGTCGAGGCCGCCCACGACCACTTGGGGCGGGAGGCCCACGCCCGCGCCGACGTGTCGGCCGTGTTCATGGACGGCAGGACCCTCGTCGTCCTGGACCACGACTCCCGCCAACTCGTCCGCGGCACGCACGCGGCCCCCGCGCGGCAACTGGCCGCCGCCTTTCGCGCGCACGGCTACCCCTGGCAGGACGGCGACCCGTACGCCGACCTGTACCAGAAGTGGAGCCCCGGATCGGGCGCCCTGCGCCCCGAGGCCGACGCCGTACTGACCGCCCGCAAGGAAGCGCTGAAGCGCAAGTCGGCTTACGACGTACGCGAGTTGACCCGAGCAGTCGAGGAACTCGGCCACACCGTCAGGGAGAGGGGAACCGAACAGTTCTGGCGGCCACTTGTCGAGTCCTGACCGTCGGGAGCGCGGCCCGTCCGTGCCCGACCTGGACGTCCGCCCACGCCGCTGGCTTTCCGACCGCGCGCCCGCCGACCGCCGGGGCCGGCGAGCGCGGTGGCGTCAGCGCACGTCGACGAAGTCGCCCGCGGCCTTGACCGCGGAAGTCGTGCTGGTGCCGGCGAAGTTCCAGCGCCAGTAACCGTCGGCGGCGGCCGTGACGTTCGCCTTCAGCTTGCCCGTCCCGTCGCTCTTCACCGTCTTGACGGTGGTGTAGGTGTCGCTGCCCTTGCGGCGGAACTGAAGCTGCGCGGACTGAGAGGTGTAGCCCGCGTAGCTGTACCTGTCCCAGTTGGCGCGGGCCAGCTTGCCCGTGACCGTGATCGTCCTGCCCTTGGTCACCGGCTCCGGTGAGGCGTTGACGCTGAGCGTGGCGCGCCGCTGCACGGGGTGCGTCTTGTAGACGTCTCCGTAGTAATCCCCGTCCTTGGCCCGGAGCTGGACATACACGTTCCAGGGGCCGGCGAGGGTGTTACGGGGCAGATCGATGTCCCGGTCGAGCTTGACGGTGAGCTTGCAGGTGGACGTGGTGGCGTTGACGGCGGTGCAACTGGGAACGCCGTGGAAGGACCAGTAGTCGTCCCCCTTCTCCCGCTCGAGCTGCACAAACGCGTCGTTCTTGCTGATCCCCGAGTCGTCGGAGGCGGTCACGGAGATGGTGAACGACTCCGTCCGGGACGTGCCGAAGACGATGGGCTTGCCTCCGTTCACGGACACTTTCTTGATCACCACGTCGGTCTCCACCGCGTACGCGGGCGTGGTGGTGAGAGCGGAGCCGCAAAGGACGAGGGCGCCGGTGAGAACGGCACCTATGGATGCTGCACGCATGAATCCCCAAGGTTCGAGCCGGCCGACGATCCTGGATCCCCCCTGGTCGCGGGCACGGCAGGTGGCGTGAGGATACGGCACCGTGCGGGCGCCCGGCTCGGCGGGAATGACGGGACGGCCCGCGCCGGGTGCGGCGGGCCGTCGAGAGAGGCGGGGGCCTCTTCTTCGCCGGCATCCCCCAGATCAACGGCCTTCTGGTAACTGGGAGTTCCGGACCGCGTTCCTGATCCGGCTGTCACCCGCACGGGGGCCGGTAGGAGCGGTCCGGCAGGTAGTGCTTCCACTGCTTCTCGGTGATGGGGTCGCCGACCGCGTTGCACAGGTCGGTGATCACCGGGCCCAGCGTGCCCGGGGCGGCGGGACGCTCCACGATGTTCAACGGCATCATCATGGGTGGCTCGGCGACCATGGCCGCCGAGCCACAGAATCAGTTGGTGCTGCAGGAGACCGTCGGCCAGGTCCAGTTGCCGTTGTGCTGGATGGTGAGGCCGAAGTTGTTGCCGCTGCCGTTGGGTTTGGCGGTGAGTACCTGGGTGCTGAGGAAGTCGGCGCTGGTGTTCCAGGTGGAGAGGACCTTCGCCGGGGACGGGATGTTCATCGTCACGGTCCAGTTGCTGGATCCGGTGACCGCGACGTTGAGGTTGTAGCGGTCGCTCCACTGCTGCCCCGCGGACAGGGTCGCGGTGCAACCACTGCCGCCGCCCCCACCCCCGGAGCTCCCGTCGGGGGCGACCGCACGGCCGGTCTGCGGTGAGATCATCCCGGCGCACAGGCCGCGACCGGCCAACCCCTGCGCGATACGCGGGATCGCCGCGAGCGTGTTGGCGGACCAGTCGTGCATGAGGATGGTCTGCCCGTTGGTGAGCCGGGCGGCCGCCTGCACGATCGCGTCGGTGCTCGCGCCGTTCCAGTCCTGCGAGTCGACGTCCCAGATGACCTGGGTCAGACCGTACTTGGCCGCGACCGACTTCACTGTCGCGTTGGTCTCGCCGTACGGCGGGCGGAACAGTTTCGGCGTGCCGCCACCCGCGTTAGCGATGGCCTGCTGGGTGCGGGAGATCTCCGAGTCGATCTGTGCCTGGCTGAGCTGGGTCAGGTGGGGATGGGTGTAGCTGTGGTTGGCGACCCACATGCCGGCGTTGACCTGGGCGCGGACCTGGGAGGGGTTGGCGGCGGCGTTCTGGCCCTGGTTGAACATCGTGGCCCGCAGCCCGTTCTGCTTCAGCGCGTTGAGCAGGGCCGTCGTGTTGCCGGACGGGCCGTCGTCGAAGGTGAGCCCGACGTACCCGTTGCAGGCGGCGGCCTGTGCAGGGGTGCCGGCGTGGATGCCGAGGGTACCGGCGGCGAGCGCGATGACGGCCGATGTGGTGAGCAGGCGGCGTACCGATAAATGCGGTGTGATGCGCATACGGAGCGGTCCTCCAGCCTTTTGGGTGGGGCTACGTCGCGTTGCAGCTGACGGTTGGCCAGGTCCAGTTGCCGTTGTGCTGGATGGTGAGGCCGAAGTTGTTGCCGCTGCCGTTGGGTTTGGCGGTGAGTACCTGGGGGCTGGGGAAGCTGGCGCTGGTGTTCCAGGTGGAGAGGACCTTCGCCGGGGACGGGATGTTCATCGTCACGGTCCAGTTGCTGGATCCGGTGACCGCGACGTTGAGGTTGTAGCGGTCGCTCCACTGCTGGCCCGCGGACAGGGTCGCGCTGCAGCTGCTGCCGCCGCCGCCCCCGCCGCCTCCGCCGCCCGAACCGGTGCCGCCCACCGTGATGTTGGAGCTGCCGCTGCTCTGGTAGCCCTCGGTCGCCATGATCATGTAGTACTTGAAGTTACCCAGGGGCATTCCGGCGCGGGCCCAGGCGTCGAAGTGGTTGCCGGTGGTGATGGTCCCGCCCGTCCTCCTCGACTGCCGGACGCTCCAGTACTGGTCGAAGGTGCGCGTGCCCTCGACGGACGGGGCGTTGTACCGGGTCGTCTTGTAGATGTCGTACGTACCGCCGTCGGTGGTGACGGTGCCCTTGAACGTTCCCGTGGGCCGGAAGGTGCCCCAGTTGTCGACGACGTAGTACTCGACGAGCGGGTTCGACGTCCAGCCGTAGAGAGCCAGGTAGGCGTTGCCGGACGGGTTGAAGGAGCCCGAGTAGGTCACACTCCTGCGTCCGCCGGTGCTCCAGCCCTTGCCGGCGACGAAGTTCCCGGTGTTGCGCCAGGAGGTGCTGTAGCTGCCACCGGAGGCCAGGGTCATGGAGACCGTCCCCGGGGAGTCGGTCCAGAACGAGTAGTAGTAGCCGTTGTTGGTGCCGGTCTGGTTCGAGTTGATGACCGTGTCGGCGTGGGCGGTGCCCGGCAGGGCCACGACAGCCACGGCGATCAGCACGGTGGCCCAGACGCTGCTGAGGAACAGCCTGAAGCGATGTGTGGCATTCATGTGGGTGGAGTTTTGGTATGACCCTGCCAACTGTCAATAGTTTCGACATTGATCGCGAAACATTCGGTCACCTCGAACGGGCCAGTATGACGCATATTGCCTGTTCAATGCGGTGATGGAGGTATCAAGCCCCGAAAGATCCATTCGAAGCTCTCGGATAGGGGATCAAGGTGCGCCTTCAACCCGCATGCGATTCTTCGAATCTTTCGAAGAGTTTCCGTCTCACTCGACGAAGGAGGACCAGAACGGGATGGTGGCGTACGGCTGGTCCTGGGAAGCCGTCGCGCGGCCGCCGAACTCGTGGCGGAAGTAGTCGACCAGGTCGGAGCCGTAGCAAATGATGTCCGTCTGGTACATCGACAGCACCGGCGTACCGGTCCGCTCCGGATCGGCCAGCAGGTACCGGTGCGAGTAGACCGGCACCATCACCGGCACCTCGGCCAGATACGAGCGGGCCACGTCCAGGGCGTCCCTCATGTCCGTCGGCCGCTGCGCCCACTCCGGATGCCAGAACCCGTTGTGCTCCACGTCGAACAGCACCCCCTCCGCTGGCCGCGCCAGCCTCCCGGCCAGCTCCTCCGGGTCCCCGCCCCGCCAGTCCGGCCACTTACGGCTCCCCGTCGGCAGCCCCGCCCCCAGCAGCACCCGATGCTCCGGAGCAAACCGGAACCCCCACCGCTCCTCGACCCCGTCAAGCTCCCGCTCACTCATCCCTCGGCCGACCTCCACGTACGCAGGCAGCATCGTCAGCAACGCACGGGCGCCTTCAGGGGTCAGCGGGTTCTCGGAGCTGATCGGATTCATGAGCGGAACGGTAGGACATCCGAGGGCGGCGGGGCAGGCAGACGAAGGGGGCGCTGACCGCCCTCGCCGGCATCGTGGCGCTGGGCCCCGGGCGCGCCGAGTGGTAATGTCCCGCTCTTCGCCAGGTGCGCCTGCGCGGAGTCCCAGCGGTAGGTCCTGCCATGCCCCAGTCTCCTGACCTCGAGCCGTATCTCGCGATGTGGCGACACGCGCTCGCCGAAGCCGATCGCGTCTTCGCTTCACCCCCGGAGCTCGACCGCCCGGTGCACGGCTGCACCTACTGCACCCCGGAGTCGGAGTTGCTCATGCTCGGCGGTGATCCGGCCGCCGTGCCGGACGATCTCCTCGGGCACTTCATGCGCGAGGTGGTCAGCCACTGGGATGAGGACCAGTACCCAGTCCTGTGGCGCCGCCTCATGCCCCGCGCGCTGCGCTCCTGGGCGCCGGAGGGCCATGGCGTCGATCCGTCCCGCGAGCTCGGCCATCTCGGCCACGACGGCGCCAGGCTCGTGGACTGGCCCGCCCCCGAACGTGCCGCGGTGGAGCGAGCCTTCCGCGCGCTGCTGGCCCTCGCCCTGGTCGACGGCCGGTCTTCCTCGGACATCGTCGACCTCCTGGAGGGAATCGCCCACGCGACGGGGGACCTGCAACCATGGCTGGCATACATGGCCGGGCTCTCCGGCCCCGACGCGGACGCCGGGCTCGTCCGCCTCGGCCTCGACTGGGCGACCGAACTCCTCTGGGAGGACTTCGAGTTCTCATGGTGGTACGACGGTGACCCCCAGGTGATCGCCGCCTGGCTGCCCACCCAGCGTGCCCGCATCGCCGCCTTCGCCTCGCGTCACCCGCGCTGCAAGACCGCGGCGGACGCGCTGATCGCCTTCGACAGCCTCCAGGCCGGTGACCACAGCCCCTGGCTGTACCCGTACAACCCGAAGAAGAGCCTCACCCTGATCCCGTGAGCGGACTCTCCGAGAGTCCGCTTCCGGCCCTGGTGGTGGGGGTGTAGGGCTCGGAGCAGAGGTGCGTGATCGTGGCGTCGTCCGGGCTCACTCCCGGCCTTCGCCGCCGAGTGAGGCGCAGGCGCGCAGGCGCGACGTGCTCCGCGCGGGGCGCCGGTCGCTACTGCCGGTGGGATCGTGTGCTCTGTCGCGGCGGCAAGGTCAGGGTGATCTGTCGGACGAGTTGCTGGAAGCACGCCAGCGACGCGAGCGACGGCAGGGCAGCTCCGGCGACGCCGATGAAGGTCTTGTCGGCCTGGGCCACGCACAGCATCATCGCGACGGAGGAGAACAGCAGGACGATGAGCCATGAGTGCACAGCTCGGCGCCGATGCAAGGCGGTTCGCAGGATGGACAGGGAGGCCACCATCCAGGGGCCGTACACGAGAAGAGGCCACCAGAGAACAGTTCCGCTCCGTGTGCCGGCGGGAATGTTCTGCAGAGGGGCGTAGGCCACCATGCCGCCGAAGACGCTGACCATCGCCACGATGACGGCGACGATCGCGACGATCAGATAGCTGCCGGTCTGCAACCACCCGAGTCGCAGTTTTCGGACTCGCACCTTTCGGTGCCCGGCGGAAGAAGGCCGGATGGGCGGCAACTGGGCGGTGAGCTGTGCCAGGTTCTCCATCGGCTCGGCGAAGTCGACGCAGGGTGACGGCTCACCGCGAGGTGGCGGCACGGTGGCCGCCTGCTCCGTCGGCGTGGCCTCCTGGAGGAGATAGGTAAGTTCCTCGACCGGGTCCCAGCCCGAGTCGTAGGGGTATGCGTCGGAATACCATTCGCGTCGCGCAAAGGCGGGATCCGCGTAGTCGTGGTTCATGAAAATCCGCTTTCGTCACGCGCGTTCCGCGTGGCAGCCGGGACTTCCCTGACTGCTCCACCGCTGATTGAGTTCGTCCTGGACCGCCTCCAGCAGCGTGAGGAACTCCCGGAGCAGCGACTCGGCGACCGGGGGCTCGACCCGTGCACCCTCCCCGTGCGAGGTGCCCCGCACCTCGAGCGCCGAGTAGGCCAGACCGGGCATGCACGCCCTCGCGCCACGGTGAGGCAAGCTGTGGAGGCTCTCGTTCGTCATGCCCCGATAACACCGCTATCCCTCCTCCAGATGCGCGGCAAATGAGTGACCGCTGGCGTACGATAAACGCTGATGAGACCGTTCATTGATTATTTTTCTGTGTTTCAGAATCGGCACGTTATGAGTCGAGCGGTTTGTCTTCCCGGGCCATCCTTGAGCAGCAAATAGGATTCGCTGCCAATAGACAGACCCCGAGCCACGCGGCTCCGTGCTGCCTTGAGATGGACGGCGTCACCGTGTCGGTCAGAAGGTGCTTCCCTCGTTCGGATGCACAGCTTGTGCGGGTTTCTCCCGGTGCGTCCAGGATGGGACTCGCGACGCGTCCCCTCGTGAAGGTGAAGGACCATGCCGACGTATGTCACCTTGCTGAACTGGACCGATCAAGGGGTCCGCAACTACAAGGACACCGCGAAGCGTGCCGAGGCCTTCGGTTCAGCGGTGCAGAAGCTCGGGGCGAAGCTCCTGAACATCTACTGGACCGTCGGTCCGTACGACCTCGTCGCCGTCGTGGAGGCGCCCGACGACGAAACCGCCACCGCGGCGCTCCTGCAAGTCGGCGGGGTGGGCAACGTCCGCACCACGACCCTGCGGGCCTTCGGCCAAGAGGAAATGAACCGCATCATCGCCAAGGCGGCCGGTTGAGGACCTGGCAGACATGACGGTCCGGCGGCCCGGACCGCTCATTACGTGCCGGGGGCGCGAAAGGTGACCTGCCGGCGGGCGGCCTCATCGATCTCGTCGAGGGTGAGGAGAGGGGTTGCCCGGGTGTGGAGGGCGCCGCTGGCCTTGACGGTGAGGCTGATGGCGGCCATGGAGACCGGGTCGGGGAGGTCGACGATGATCACGATGTCGTCCTCCCCGAAGGCGAAGTACATGGCCTCGACCCGCCCGCCGAGTTCGGTGACGACCTGGTCGACGGCGGCACTGCGCCCACTCGCGCCTTCCTTGAGCAGCCCCTTGGTGCCCTCGGGCGTGTAGGTGGCCTGGATGAGAAACTTCGGCATAGGAATGCTTCCTGCCCCTCGCTCGTCCGGTACGCGAAATGCCTTCCCCCTGCCATGTCGGCCGCTACGCACAGAACGACTGGATTCACTCGCCAGAAGCGGGCTTCCACTGGCTGGGCCAACACGCGCGATCGGGCGACCCGCATGGGACACGGCAGGTCCCAGGGCTCAGGAACCGGAGTCCACACCGCCATCGTCGTTGAGACTGTCCATGTACCAACCCTCATCATCGGCCAGCTGCCCCCCGGCCATCCCATGATGATGCCGGCCACATCTGCCCGCCGAAGCCGCAACTTCGCATCGCTCCGATATTATGTTCGAACTCGCGATGATCAACCCCATCGCTTTTCATCTCCCCAGCCATACGAACAAATCGGCCGAACGATTGATATCTAGAGCATCGCGGATGTTTTCGCGGATAAGCGGCATGACTTCGTTGCTTGCGTGGCCTCATCGGCGCGCGATGCTGTGGGGCGCGGCGGGTGTGGTGGCTCTTGGATTCCTCATCACGCTGGAGATCGCTGCACGCCGCTACGGTCAACCGGGGCCGATCAGCACCCAGGTGAGCGCCCTGATCTTCGCCCCGAAACCGGGGCCGCTGTACGGCGGTCTGGCGTTGATGCTGGTGGTGCTCACTTGGCGGCAACGGTTCATCGCGGCTGGTGCCGCGATCGGTATCGACGCCGTCTTCCTGCTGGTGCGGTGGGCTGTCGACGCCAAGATGGCCGACGGCCATTCCGTCGGCACCGGCGCGTTGTGGGTGATGCTGGGCTCTGCGGTCATCGCCGTCACGCGCCGCACCGGCCGGGAACGGGTCGTGCTGCTGAAGGGCGTCGGGCTGGGCCTGTTGCTGGTGGCCGGCCGCAAGACCGGCGACACCTGGCTACTCATCACGGCGAAGGCCCGCCCGACGGTGCTCGACCAGTACGTGGCCACCGCCGACCATGCGCTGGGCAACCCGTCGTGGGCGGTGGGCCGGCTGGTCGAGGCCACCGGCCCGATCGGCAGCCATGTTCTCCACCTGGTCTACGCGCAGCTTGCGGTGGCCGCAGTTGTCGTCGCGTTCTACCAGCTGCGCAACGTGGCGGTCGAGCGCCGCTTCCCGGGCCATCATCTGGTGCGCACCTTTTTGGTGATCGGCCTTCTCGGGCCGGCCATCTACATGATCTTCCCAGTGGTCGGACCGGTCTTCGCCTACGGCCCGGGCGCCTCCGGCACCGGCGGCGTGCAGTGGGCGGCGGCCAACCTGTGGCCGAACACGCTGCCGCCGATCAGCCCCCCGCACCCGATGTCATACGACGGGATCACCCCCCGCAACTGCATGCCCAGCCTGCACACGGCGTGGGCCACCGCCATCTTCATTCATTCCCGCAGGGCCCCACGGATCCTGCGGTTCGCGGGCACGTTCTGGCTGGTTGCCACGCTCACGGCGACGCTGGGCTTCGGCTATCACTACGGCGTGGATCTCATCGTCGGTGTGGTGTTCGCGCTCACGATCGAGGCGGCCATGCGCTCACTCGCACGTGGCTGGGACCGGTCAGGAATCCAGCTGGTCGCTTACGGCACGACGGTCTTCGCCGTGCTCTTGGTGTCATATCGCTATCTGCCGATGGAGATGGCGGAACGTCCGTGGGTGTTCGGCCCCCTTCTCCTTCTGGCGATGGCCTCAGTGATCCACGGCTACATACGGACCACCAGGCTGTGGGACCCGAAGGCCGCGCCGGCGCTCCAGCCGGAACCGCAACCCGAACCAGCCTGAGCCGCGGTTGCTGTGTGGTGGGCCCAGCCCAGCCGTCCTGGCGCTGTATCACCGCACGTCGTCGTGGAGAGGCAAGAGGCGAGGACGCGTGGCGGCGGAGCCGAGTGGGCAGGGCGCTCGCGAGACACTGCCGCCCGGCGGCACGGGAGTAGCGTGGTAGAGGCGAGGCGAGTCCCGTGTTCGCACCGGCTCCCGAAGACGGGTGGTCCACTTGACCAGTTCCGATACACCCTCTCCTTCCCTGCGCCTGCCCAGTGGCGTTCATGCGGCCGTCCGACCGGGGTGCGCGCTGCTCCGGCTGGAGACGACGGAGTCGCGTGAAGGCGTTCTCGACGGTGCGTGGTGGCCCCGGTCGCGTGACATCGGTGCCGAGCTGCCCGCGCTGGTGAGCGCCCTCACCGTGCACCTCGGCCCTGTGACCCGCGTAGGGCTGGACACCGCGGCCTGGGAAGGGCTCCCGACGCGACTCGTCGTCGACGACCGGGTGGTGCACATCGACTCCTTTCCGGTGGGTGACGACACCGTCCTGATCACCCGGGGCGACCAGGACCTCTTCTCGCTGATGGTGGTCCCGCCACACGCGACACCCGAGGCCGCCCGCGCCGCGATGGCCCAGGCCGTCCGGGCCGACAACATCACCCGGGCGGAACAGATCCTCATCGACGCCGGAAGCGGGCAGGTCCTTGCGGAATGACGGGCCGCCTCGGCCGAGGCCGGCGCAATGGCGGCGAAGGAGCAGCCGGCCGTAGCTGCAGCACCTGCGGACGGCGGCGGCCCCCCATCCGCGCCACCACGTCGGCAACCAGCGGGCCGATGAGCCGATGAGATGGGGCGGCAGTTCGTGCGCGCGATCCAGGACCGCCCCCAGCAGGGATTCCCCGACACTCTCGGAGCGGTCCGTGTGCTGTCCTGCCGTCCCCCCCCCACCCGCCATGATCCGCGCCTGTCAAGGTGGCGGGCCGGGACGGCGGACGGGCTGCTCGCGTCATCGCTCCACCCGGAGGTCCCCGACCGGACCGGCCGACCGGTCACCTGGCCCGAACGCGTCGGGCTCACCTGAGTCCCGGGCCTCCTTCCGACTCCCATGTGGCTTCTCCGCCGAGGCCGTTCTCGGCGAGTGCAAGGAGGCGCGGGGCCGACAGAGGGTTTTCGGGATCGGCTGCGGCGGTCAGCAGCCGGGTGGCTGCTCCGGCCGGCTCGTCGGGTGGAATGACCAGCAGTTGCCAGCGTCCCATGGTGTCGCAGTCCAGGGTGATGGCATGCGCTTCAGCGGCGCGGTCGGTCAGGAGCACCTCGATCACGTGGCCGGGCGCCCTCACCTTCTGCGGGGCATCGGGCCAGCACGCGGCGTCCACCGTGACGTGGGTGACGGTGCCGACGCCCGGGTCCAATGAGCCGAGCAGCGCGGGCAACTCCAGTTCCAGCGCGTCGGAGCGTGGCCACCACGCTCCGTCCAGTGGGCCGTGGCTGACGTCCGGCGTGAGGCTCAGCCGGGGCAAGGGCATCCGGTAGGTATGGGCGTCACCTGGTGGCGTACCTTCGGCGGGCTTTCTGATGGCGTCCATCGTGCGATCCCGTCCCGGGCGGCTTTTCATCTGCCCGCGTCTGCCACTCGCCGCGAACGGCCTCGCCGTGGTCGTGCGGCCGGAAACCTCTCGGCACGTGCCAGCGTACTCCGGGCCGTGGTGCACAGAGCGGGGCGCGACCGCCGTGCGGAGGTACATCCGTACCGGCCGCGGACGACGGGTGGCACGACCACCCCGGCCGGTAGGGCCGCCGCCTCATCTACCACGACAGCGCCCCGCAGGGACGGCGAGACTCTCGGCTGCGCTCGCACGGGAGGAAATTCCATCGCGTCGACGCCCTCCTCCGCCTGGCAGCTGCGCGCACCAGACCCCGCTCACCGGCGTCGCCCAGCCACCGTCGCTTTCCCGACTTGATCGGCGGGACAGGTCCTAGTCGACGCTAGAGCTGCGCCGCCGCGACGGACGCGCCCCTGGTGCTGTGAACGGAAACGTTCACCGGCTCGCGACGCCCGGCACGAGCGGTGCCCCGGGCCGTACCGACGCCGCGGGTGCGGCGTCTCCGCCGTGCGCCGAGAGCCGCGCGCCGGAAGCCGCTGCAGGCCGACCGGCGCACGGACCCTTGGGGCGTCACCGCCGGATGGACCCCAGCTGCCACGCCCACAGGCGGTTGAGGGTGGCGGTGCCGCCCTCGGCGAAGACCTCGACGCCGGTGCTGGAAGGGTCGGGGAAGATCTGGTCGGTGATCACTGCCTCGCCGTTGCCGCCGAAGACCTCGACGGACGACCAGTCGACCAGAATCCGCAGCTTGACCTTGCCGTTCTTGGCCTTCAGGGGTGCGGTCTGGACGCCGGGGAAGGTGCTGTTGAAGTCCCCGGCACCGGAGCGGGTGCGGTCGACGTACAGCTCCTGGGTCGTGGTGTCGTAGCCGATGACGGTCTCCTCGCCGCCTGCTCCGGTGCGCACCTTCAGGCCGAAGCGGTCGGCGTCCTTGAGGGAGAAGGTCGCCTCGATGTCGAGCGCCTTGCCCTTGGCCGTGGGGCCGATCAGGGGCTTGGAGGTGCTCTTGACGGTGACGCCGGACGCGGTCGCCGCCGGGCGCTTCTGGCGGAGGGACAACAGGCTCCCCACCGGCTTGCTGGTCAGCCGGATCTGGCCGTCGACGGTGCGCAGGGCCATCTCCCTCGGAACGCTCTGCGCGCCGCGCCAGGGGGAGGTGGGGACGGAGCCGGCGTAGTCCCAGTTGTTCATCCAGCCGATCATGTAGCGCTTGCCGCCCGGTGCGTTCTCCCAGGACACGGCCGCGTAGTAGTCCTTGCCGTAGTCGGCCCAGTCGGCGCGCTGCGCGACGGACTTGGCGGGCTTGTCAGCGCCGGTGAACTGGTCGGCCATGACGTGGCCCCAGCCGGCGGTGTTCATGTCGACGACCTGGATCTGCGCCTTCTTGCCGGCGTACGGGCGCAGGTCGAAGGACGCCCAGTCCAGGCTCTCGCTGTCGGCGCCGGTGGCGCTGCGGACGACCTTGCCGTCGACGATCAGGTTGACGGACGTCTCCTGGGAGACGGGCGTGGCCAAGGCGTCGGACAACATGATGTGGTCGACGTTGACGTGGCCCCAGCCGCTGGTGTTGTCGTCGACGATCTTTATCTGCGCCTTCTTGCCTGCGAGGTCGCTGACGTCCCAGGAGGCCCAGTTGAGTGCTTCGGCGTCCTTTCCGGTGGCGCTGCGGACGACCTGGCCGTCCACGAGGAGTTCGACGGCGGTGGGGTTGTCCGAGCCGACCGGGTGGTTGCCGCCGCCGATGAGGAAGTTGATGTGCTTCTTGTCGATGGTGAATTCGGGTGAGGTGAGGGTGCCGGTGGTGGCGTCGCCGTTCAGGAAGGTGTTGGCCAGCCCGCCTCCCAGGAAGCCGGAGACTTCTTGCTGGCCGGGGAGGGTGCCGGTGGCCGGTGCGGTGCCGAAGGCGTCGCCGGTCGCCGTCCAGTCGCCGTAGGTTCCGCCTTCGAAGTCGGCGAAGAGCGTGCCCTCGGGCGGAGTTCTGTCCATGACGGTTCCGGCCTCGTACGGATGCCGCCCGCCACCGATCTTGAAGTTCAGGTAGGGGCTGTCGACGGTGAAGGAGGGGGAGGTGAGGAGGCCAGTGGCGCCGTCACCGCCGTGGAAGCTGTTGGCGAGGCCCTTGCCGTCGAAGCCGGTGACAGCCCCCTGCCCGTCCACTGCCCCGGCTGCCGGTCCCTGGCCGAAGGCGGTTCCGGTCGTCGTCCACTCACCGAAGCCGGCGCTCTCGAAGTCCTGGACGACCGTGCCGGTGGGCGGTGTGTAGGTGCCCTTGTCGTCTGCCGTGAACTTCTTGCCGTCGAAGTCGCCGACGAAGTACTGGGCGGCCGAACCGCCCGCGATGCCCCCGGGGTTGATGTTGACGACCAGGACCCACTTGATGTTGTTCGGGTCCCCGTCGACCGCGAGGGGGAACAGGTCGGGGCACTCCCACACGCCGCCCGTCGCACCGGCCGGCCCGAACTCGCTGAGCGACTCCCAGTCCTTGAGGTTCTTGGACGAGTAGAACCGCACCTTGTGCTCGGCGGACAGCGACACCGTCATCAGCCAGCTCTTCGTCGGCGCGTACCACTGGACCTTGGGATCGCGGAAGTTGGTGGAGCCCATGTCGATCACGGGATTGCCCTGGTACTTGGTCCAGGTGCGGCCGCGGTCGGTGCTGTAGGCGAGCGACTGGGCCTGCTTGCCGCCGTTCTTGTAGGCGCTGGTGTAGATCGCCACCATGGCCGGGTTCTTCTTCGTGCCGAACCCGGTGGTGTTGTCCCAGTCGACGACCGCGCTGCCGGAGAACACCATCTCCTCGTCGTCGTGCGACAGGGCGAGCGGCAGTTCCTTCCAGTGCACGAGGTCCTTGCTCACTGCATGGCCCCATGACATGTCGCCCCACGAGTTGCCGTTGGGGTTGTACTGGTAGAAGAGGTGGTATTCGCCCTCGTAGTAGACGAGGCCGTTGGGGTCGTTCATCCAGTTCTTCTGCGGAGTGAAGTGGAACTGGGGTCTGTAGGTCTCGGTGTAGGGCGGGATGTCGGCAGCGACGGCCTGGGGGGCGAGCGGCGCGGCGGACAGGGCGCAGACCGTCGCCACCGCCGCCATCAACCGCATGCGGGCATGCCGGGATACACGTGCAGAGCTCATGGCGACTCCTTGTCCCGCGGCCGTCCGCGCAGCGGTGACCGCGGCCCCGACGCGGACGGCTCGAAAAGTGGCGTCCCGGGTCGGCGTCGACGTCCACGCCGCCGCCCAGGTGTCATCGTTGACTTGTGTCATCGATGACATCGAGTGCCCGATTATGAGGTGCAACCCGGCCGGTGCGTCAACGGTCCGGCGCGATTACTCACGCCGTAGTGGGTGCGGGACTGGTAAACGAACAGGTCAGGGCAGCTGCCTGGGTGACGAACCGGCAGACCTCCGCGACGTCGTCGGGACCACGGCGGGGCGCAGGCCCGAATTCTGGTGAACGACTTGTTTCCGGTGTGTTGACCGGTCGAGCCTCTCGGTGCTTCACTGCCGGAACCGCTACCGAAACCGGTTCCGGAAGCGGTTCCGGTACCGGTTCCACGAGGGTCGGTACGATCTGGCCTTCGGTGCGGGAGGACGTCTTCCGCCTCTGCAGGAAGGGAGGGGAGGTGACATGGGAGTCACTATCGCCGACGTGGCCGCGCGGGCCGGGGTCAGCAAGACGACGGTCTCGCGGGTGCTGAACGCCAAGGGCGAGATCAACGAGAACACCGTCTCGAGGGTCCGCAAGGCGATCTCGGAGCTGGGCTATGTGCCGAGCGCCGGGGCAGTGGGGCTCGCGCGCGGCACGACACAGATGATCGGCATGCTGGTCCCTGACCTGGCCTGGGCCTGGGCCGGCATCGTGCAGGCGGTCGTCGAAACGCTGGAGACCGAGGGCTTCGGACTGCGCATGCTGACCTGGAACCGCGGTGAGGAGTCGCTGCGCAGGCTGGGCGTGCAGGTCGCTGCCAAGTCGTTCGACGGGCTGCTGGTGATAGAGCCCGAGGGGGCCCTGGGATCCATCACGGAACTGCACGAAGCCGGACTGCCGGTGGTGCTGATCGACGACCGCTTCCAGCGGCCGGGATTCCCCTACGTGGCCACCACCAACCGGGAGGGCGGTGAACAGGCGGCGCGCCACCTGCTGGATCTCGGCCGCCGTCGCCCTCTGGTGGTGACCGGTCCCGACGCGTACGGCTGTACTCAGGAACGGCTGGGCGGCTTCGTCGACGTCTATGCGAAGGCCGGGATCGAGCTCGGCCAACGCAGCATCATCGGCGGGGACTTCTTGTTCGACAGCAGTCGGAGCGCGGTGGCGCAAGCGCTCGCGGACGGCGTGGAGTTCGACGCGGTCTTCGGGCACAACGACCCGTCGGCGGCCGGCGCGCTCGCGGCCTTGCACGAGGCCGGCCTTCGGATTCCGCGCGATGTCGCCGTGGTGGGGTTCGATGACATCGAGCTGGCGTCGTACACCTATCCGGCACTGACCACCATCCGCCAGCCGATGCGGGAAATGGGCGAGGCGGCGGCGCGTCTGCTGCTCGACCATGTGCGGAGATCGCCGGAGGCGGCCTCCTCGCGCATCGTTCCCACCAGCCTCGTGGTCCGCGGCTCGACGTTAGAGCCGAACTCGAACTGACGCGATGTCATCGCGATGCGCACGTGATGGCGCCTCGCGGCGGGGCGGTGCGTTGCCGGTGACGCACCGCCCCCCGTCTCCTTGAAACCTCGGCGAACCTCTTCGGCTTCGCCTTTCTCACCCGGGCGGCTGCGCCTGCGTTCACGCGGCACCGCCCGCATGCACTTTCCGCCCGTTCGTTCCCGATCCGGGACACCGAAAGGGCGCCTGGCACACCCCGCCCGGCCGCTACCCACTCCGCGTGGACGCTCCCACCGCGACCCGCGAGGGACCGCTGACGCCGCTGTCACCACAGACGCTGCCCAATCGTGGGCCGGCCCATCCGGGCGCCCTCCCCTTCCTCCCCTTCGCCACCCCCCGCGCCTGTCTCGCTCAACGGCAAGGAGCCGCATCATGCGTATCACTACCCGTCAAGCTGTCAGAACCGTCCAGATCCTGTGCGCCACCCTCACGGCAGCCCTCGTGGCCACTGGCTGCGGCCGGAGCGAGGATTCCGGCCCCGGCAACGATGCCCCCGCCGAGATCGGCGCGGGCAAGGCCAAGGGGACGGTGGTCATGTGGTCCATGGGCGACCCCGACGAAGACCTGAAGGAGCTGGCCAAGAAGTTCGAGCAGGAAAACCCGGACGCAGACGTCAAGATCACCGCGGTCCCGTGGGACGGCGCCCACGACAAGCTGACCACCGCGATAGCCGGCGGCAACACACCGGACATGTCCATGGTGGGCAGCACCTGGATGGCCGAGATGGCCGCCTTGAACGGCTTCCAGGCCACCCCGGCGTCGATCAAGTCGTCGGACTTCTACCCCGGCCAGTGGGACACCACCAAGTACAAGAACACCTCCTACGGCGTCCCGTTCATCGCCGACACCCAAGCGGTCTACTACCGGACCGATTTCACGGCGAAGGCCGGCATCAAGGGCGCCCTGGCCGGCGACTGGGACGGATACCTGAAGGACCTCAAGGCTGTCCAGGCCACCGCCGGCAAGGAGAACCCCAAGCTGCGCCACGCCAGCGGGCTGGTGATGGGCTTCAACTCCTGGATCTTCTGGCTGCCGATGGTCTGGCAGCAGGGCAGTGACATCTACGACGCCAAGACCGGAAAGTTCACCTTCGACACGCCCGAGGTCGCCAAGGCGCTGGAGAACTACGCAAGCGTTCCGAAGCAGGGCCTCGCGCCGACCGACAGGGCGGACAACGTGCAGAGCTTCCAGGACGGGCTGACCGCGGTCTACCAGGAGGGCGCGTGGGCCGGCGGCACCTTCCACAAGGACTCCCCGCAGCTGGACGGCAAGTGGAAGACCATGCCGATGCCGTACACCAAGCAGCCCGCCGGGTTCGCCGGCGGCACCGACCTGGCGGTGTTCAAGGAGGCCAAGAACCCCGACGCGGCATGGAAGTTCGCCCAGTTCCTGACCGAGCCCGCCAATCTCGCGACCTATTCCAAGGCCACCGGCAGCCTGCCTCCTTCGCCCCAGGCGTGGACCGAGGGGAAGCTGACCGAGGACGAGAACTTGAAGGCGTTCGCCGAGCAGCTCGAGGTCAGCAAGGCGCCGCCCGCCATCACGACCTGGCAGCAGATCGCCGACACCATCGACTCCGAACTGGAGAAGCTGACCCTCGGCAAGGCCACCGTCGCCGAGGTGCAGAAGACGCTGCAGTCCAAGGCCACCAGCATCGGCACCGGCCGCTGAGCGCCGCCGCGTGAGTATCCCTCGTACGGACGGATGACATCCATGTCCACGAAAACGCTCCCCGAGCGGGGCGACACCCACGAGCAGGGCACCGCACGGCCGGAACAGAACCCCGGTCACCGGCGCTTCGCGGTCCGGGGCACGGCGCGCGGCAGGCAGGCCCGGGCCGCCTGGATGCTCGCCGCCCCGTTCCTCGCGCTGTTCGCGGCCTTCATGCTGCTGCCGGTGGTGTGGTCGCTGCTGATGGGCCTGACCGACACCAAGAGCGCGGACCTGCGTACGCCGCTGAACGTGTCGTTCGTCGGCTTCGACAACTACGTACGCCTCTTTACGGATCCGCAGTTTTTCACGGCCCTGCGCAACACGGCCGTGTTCGTCCTGGTGGCCCTGCCCCTGACCCTGGCCGCCGGGCTCGCAGCGGCGGTTGCCCTCGACCGGGGTATCCGCCGCTTCCGGGCCGTCTTCCGGGTCGGCTTCTACCTGCCGGTGATCACCAGCATCGTGGCCGTCGCCGTGGTGTGGAAGACGCTGCTCGAACCTCGCGCGGGACTGGTGAACCTCGTCCTGGGCTGGTTCGGGATCGACGGCCCGTCCTGGCTGGCGGACACCCGCTTCGCCCTGCCCGTCATGATCGTGATGGCGGTGTGGCGCAACCTGGGCACCGTCATGATCATCATGCTGGCGGGACTGCAGTCCGTACCCCAGTCCCTGATGGAAGCGGCCGAACTCGACGGCGCCGGGCCCTGGCAGCGGTTCTGGAGCGTCACCTTCCCACTCCTGCGCCCCGCCCTGCTGCTGACCGCCGTGACCACCGGCATCGGCTATCTGCAGTTCTTCGACGAGCCGTTCGTCATGACCGACGGCGGACCCCTGGACTCCACCCTGTCGGCCACGTTGTACGCCTACAAACAGTTCGGCAACGGCAACTACGAGATGGCCTCGGCCGCCGGCTACGTCATCTTCGTCCTCATCGTCGCGCTGACGGTACTGCAGTTCCGGCTGCTGCGAGACAAGGACTGACGACCCATGAGCACCCTCTCCACTCTCCGAACCCCACAACCGGGCACGAACCGCGCCCTGAGGCGCCGCCGCATCCGGCAGAACTGGGGCCAGCCCTGGCTGTACCTACCGCTCGCCGGCGCCCTGCTGCTGATGATCGCGCCGTTCCTGTGGATGCTGTCCGGGTCGTTCAAGCCCGAGGCCGACATCCGCAAAGTCCCGCCCGTCCTGATACCCACGGCGCCCACGACCGCCAACTACGGTGAGCTGTTCAGCACGCTCGACTTCACGAGCATGTTCGCCAACTCCGTGATCGTGGCCGTCGCGGTCACCGCCGGGAACCTGATCTTCTGCTCGATGCTCGGATACGCCCTGGCCAAGTTGGAGTTCCGCGGACAGCGCGCCGTGTTCCTGCTGGTCATGGGGACGCTCATGATCCCCGGCCTGGTCACCTTCGTACCGCTGTACGTGCTGGTGGCCAACATGCAGCTGACCGGCTCACTGCTCGGGCTGATCCTGCCGTTCCTGGCCACCCCCTTCGGGGTGTTCCTGATGCGGCAGTTCATCTCCACCCTGCCCGACGAACTCATCGACGCCGCCCGCGTCGACGGCTGCCGCGAACTGGCCATCTTCGCGAAGATCATCCTTCCGCTGACCAAACCGGCCCTCGCCACGCTGGGGATCATCACCTTCCTAGGCTCCTGGAACAACTTCCTGTGGCCCCTGGTCGTGGCCCAGAACGAGAGCCAGTACACCCTCCCCGTCGGCCTCGCCCTGGCCAGCAGCGGACAGTCCTTCACCCGCTTCGGCATCCTGCTCGCCGGCGCCATGGTCGTCCTACTGCCGGTGATGATCGTCTTCCTCCTCTTCCAACGCCAGTTCGTGGCCGGCATCGCCACCACCGGCCTGAAGTGACACCCCGGCTTCTGCCCCGCCGCCCTCTGCGGCATTGGTCCCGCCCGGGGCGGCGGACGGACGACCCGCGAGGCCCACCGCAGCAGGCGGCGGCGTCGCTGCGGCGAAGCGCTCGCCGTCGCCCATCAACTCTCTGATCTGTGACAACTCATCTCTTGGAGAACACCGTGGGACAGCCGGTCCACTCTGCCGTGTACCTGGATCCGGAAGCGTCCGTGGAAGCGAGAATCGACGACTTGCTGTCACGGATGACCCTGCCGGAGAAGGTCGGGCAGCTGCTGATGCTCGACGCACAACACGGGGACCTGGACGACATCGTGTCCGCCAAGCTGGCCGGATCGGTCCTGCATGTGTCTCCCGACCAGATGCCGGAGGCCATGGAACTGGCCCGGCAGACACGGCTCGGCATCCCGCTGCTGACCGCCGACGACGGCATCCACGGCCACTCGTTCTGGCCGGGTGCGACCATCTTCCCGACCCAGCTGGCCATGGCCTGTACCTGGGATGCCTCCCTGCTCCACCGGGTCGCCCGAGTGGCCGCGACCGAGATCGCGGCCACTGGAATCCACGGGACGTTCTCCCCGGTGCTGTGCATCACCCGGGACCTGCGCTGGGGCCGTATCAACGAGACGTTCGGCGAGGACCCGTTCCTGATCGGCGAACTCGGGGCGGCGATGGTGCGCGGCTACCAGGGTGAGGGCCTCGGCGACCCGACAGCCGTGCTGGCGTACGCCAAGCACTTCGCGGGCTACTCCGAAACTCTGGGCGGGCGCGACGCCAGCGAAGCCGATCTCAGCCCCCGCAAGCTGCGCTCGTGGTTCCTGCCCCCCTTCGAGCAGGCGGTACGGGCCGGCTGCCGCGGCTTCATGCTCGGCTACCAGTCGATCGACGGGGTGCCCATCACCGCGAATGAGTGGCTGATCAACGATGTACTCAAGGGCGAGTGGGGCTTCACCGGGACACTGGTGACCGACTGGGACAACGTCGGCCGGATGGTCTACGACCAGCGGACCTGCGCCGACTACGCCGAGGCGGCGGCGGTCGCGGTCAGCGCCGGCAACGACCTCATCATGGCCACGCCCGCGTTCTTCGAGGGCGCGCAAGAGGCGGTCGCCCGCGGCCTGATCGAGGAAAAGCAGATCGATGACGCGGTACGGCGGGTTCTGCGGCTGAAGTTCGAGCTCGGGCTCTTCGAGGACCCGCGCACTCCTGACCCCGAGCGGCAGGCGCGGGTGATCGGCTGCCGCGAACACGCCGACCTCAACCTGGAGACCGCCCGACGCTCCCTGGTGCTGCTGCGCAACGTGGGCATCCTGCCCCTCGAAGGCGGGCTGACCTCGGACGGAACGGGTCGCGCCGTGAGCCGGGGTACGCCGCGGACGATCGCGGTCATCGGCCCCAACGCCGACAACACGGAAGCCATGCTCGGCGACTGGGCGGGCGCCACCGGCCAGGTCCCGTGGATGCCCGAAGGCCATCCACGGGAGTCGGTGGAGACGGTCCTCGACGGCCTTCGCGCCGTCGCACCCGCCGAGTGGACCATCACGCACGCCCGCGGAGCCGACATCGAAAGCCCCGACCAGGACACGGGGTGGTCCCTCGGCCCCGACGGCCAACCGCAGCCGGACGTCTTCACTCCCGCCCCGGTCGACCAGGCACAACTTGGGGAGGCCATCGCCGCCGCAGAGGCCGCCGACTACGCCGTCGTGGTCGTGGGGGACACCATCGCCCTCACCGGCGAGGTGCGCTCCACGGCCACGCTCGACCTCCAGGGAGGCCAGCTCGCACTGCTGGACGCGGTCGCCGCCACCGGCACACCCATGATCGTCGTACTCGCCCAGTCCAAGCCGAGCACCCTCCCGGACTCGGCACTGAACGCGGCGGCACTCATCGAGGCGTTCAACCCGGGCATGCGCGGTGGCCGCGCCGTCGCGGAACTCCTCTTCGGACTCATCGAACCGAGCGGCCGGCTCCCGGTCTCCTTCGCCCGCCACGTCGGACAGCAGCCGGTCTTCTACAACCAGGTGCGAGGCCAGCACGGAACCCGCTACGCGGACCTCACCCAGGACCCCCTGTTCGCGTTCGGGGAAGGCCTCTCCTACACCACCGTCACCTACTCCGACCTCGTCGTGCACGACCCGGACGTCCCGGCTGACGGCACCGTCGACGCGACGGTGCGGCTCACCAACAGCGGCAGCCGTCCTGCCCTGGAGACGGTCCAGGCATACATCAGCGACCTGACCACCAGCGTCACCTGGGCCGAGCAGGAGCTGAAGGCGTTCACCCAGGTCGAGATCCCTCCCGGCGAAAGCCTGAACGCCATCGTCAGCATCCCTGCCTCGCAGTGCTCACTCGTCACGGCCGACAACCGCCGCGTGGTCGAACCAGGTGAGTTCGCACTCCGCGTCGGCCCCAGCTCACGACGGGACCAGCAGCTGAGCGCACGATTCCGCATCCGGATCTGAAGGCCGTATCTGGACCTGAAGGCCGTACGCGGGCCTTGCAGACCCCCGCCCCGCCGACCCGCCGCCCCGCCAATCAGAGGGCCGGCGGGGCGGGCCCTCAGACATACCGAAAGGCACGCGTGTGTCCACCACACCCCCCGATCCGCACCGCCCCGTGGCGCACCTGCGCCCGCCCCGGAACTGGATCAACGACCCCAACGGGCTGGTCTTCCATGACGGCCACTACCACGTCTGCTACCAGTACAACCCGTATGGTGCGACCCACGCGCACATGCACTGGGGTCACTTCCGCAGCCCCGACCTGCTGAGCTGGGAGCCGCTGCCGATCGCCCTGTCCCCGGCCCCGGGTGGCGTGGACGCCGACGGCTGCTTCTCCGGCAACGCCGTCTCCGACGGCGAACGGCTGGTCGCCTTCTACTCCGCGCACCGCGAGGACCGCTCGTTCCAGCACCAGCCGGTCACCTGCGCCGTCTCCGACGATGGCGGTAGAAGCTTCCACCCGCGGGGCGAACTGCTCATCGCCGACCTGCTCGAGGGCTGCACCATGTACCGCGACCCCTACGTCTGGCAGGACGGCGACGGCTGGCGGATGCTGGTCGGCGCCGCCCTCGCGGACGGCCGCGCCGCCGCCCTGCTGTACGACTCGCCCGACCTGAAGACTTGGACCTACCGGGGGCCCTTCGTCGCCCGCGAGAAGGAGCCGATCAGCGGCACCGACCTGCTCACCGGCGAGGGCTGGGAATGCCCCCAATACCTCCCGGCAGCCGACGGACACGGCGCCCTCATCGTCAGCGCATGGAACCTACCCACCGGCCCGCAGAGCGTCGCGGCCCTGATCGGCGCGGAGCACGACGGTCACTTCGAGGCCGGCCCGGCGGTGCCCGCCGACCACGGCCCCGACTGCTACGCACCCGCCCTCCTGCGCGCACCGGGCAACCGGTGGCTGCTGTGGGGCTGGTCGTGGGAAGCACGCGACGAAGCCTGGGCGGTCGCGGACGGATGGGCCGGCGTCCTCACCCTGCCCCGCGAGATCCATGTCGACGACGACGGCACACTGCGCCAGCAGCCCGCCACCGAACTGCTCGCCCTGCGCGGCGAGCACGCAGTGCACGCCGAGGGGGTGACGCACGGCCCGGTGCACCTCGGCAGTGTGGGCCGCGCCTTCGACCTGACGGCCCGTCTGGAGACGACCGGAGACGCCGGCCTGCGGCTGCTCACGACTCCGGACGGCGCTGAGTACCTCGACATCCGCCTCGATGCTGATGCGGGCGAACTGGTTGTCGACCGTGACCACGCCTCACTGGACCCCCGGGCCCGCGGCGGTTCCCACCGGATGCCCTGCCCGGCAGACCGGCCTGTCGACCTGCGCATCGTCGTCGACCACTCCATCGCCGAAATCTTCCTGATCACCACCGGCCAAGTCCTCACCCTGCGCTTCTACCCCACAGGGCAGAGCCCGTGGCGACTGCAGGCCCGCACCGCACCGGGGACGCGCTTCGGCTTCGCGGTCGACGCGTGGGAACTGCACCCGCTCGTGATCAAGGAGCCGAGCACCGGCGCCGCAGAGTCGGCGCCGGCGGCGCCGTAGAACCGACTCCAACCGGTCGATCCCCCACCTCGGCAATGTGTCCCACCCGCTCTCCCAAGTACTGAACAAGCAGGTCCGAAGGAGGATCTTCCATGAGGTCATACGGTCTCGGACGACGCCAGTTCCTGGCCACCGCGGTCGGTGTCGCCGCCGCCTGGACCCAGCTTTCCGGCAGCGCCATCGCCGCCCCGCAGCTGAAGCAAGCCTCACGTGACAATTCCGTCCGTGTGTGGCTGACGGACGTATCGGCCGACACGTGGGTCGCAGGCCAGGACGATGTGCTGTTCAAGGCGAGGAGAACGGCCAACCCGCTGACGATCAAGATCGACGACAGCGTCAAGTACCAGAAGGTCGAAGGCTTCGGCGCGGCCATGACCGACTCCTCCGCCTGGCTCATGGACAAGCTGTCCCCTGCCGAGCGGACCAAGCTGATGAAAAAGCTGTTCGATCCCTCGAAGGGGATCGGCCTCAGCCTGCTCCGCTCTCCGATGGGCGCCACGGATTTCAACGCGTCCGGGAACTACTCCTACAACGACATGCCCGCGGGACAAACGGACCCCACGCTGTCCAACTTCTCAGTCCAGCATGACGTGCCGTACATCATTCCGGCCTTGCGGCAGGCCCTCTCACTCAACCCGTCCATCAAGATCATGGCCAACCCGTGGAGCCCACCAGGCTGGATGAAGACCTCCGATTCCATGATCGGAGGCACCCTCAAGAGCGAGTACACCTCCGCGCTGGCCAACTACTTCGTCAAGTTCATCCAAGCCTATGGCGAAGCTGGCGTTCCCATCTCCTACATTTCCCCGCAGAACGAACCCATGGGTACTCCCACCTGGCCCGGCATGTTCCTGTCCGCCTATCAGGAAGCCGATGTGATCCAGGAGATCGGCAAGGCGTTCGAAGCCAACGGAATCTCCACGAAGATCCTGGCTTGGGATCACAACTGGGACGTGCCCTCGTATCCCGAGACGATCTTCAGCGACCCCGCAGCCTCCAAGTACACCGCGGGAACCGGGTGGCACATCTACAGCGGCAACCCGAACTACCAGACAGTGGTCCACAACGACTACCCGAGCAAGGAAACCTTCATCACGGAAGCCACCGGAGGCGTTTGGCAGGACAGCAACCAGACGGCGTTCAGCGAAGCACTGGGTACGTGGATCATCAACGGAACGCGCAACTGGGCGAACGGGGTGATGCTGTGGAACATCGCACTCGACCCCGATCGGGGCCCGCTCAACAGCGACACCGCCGGTATACCCATGCTGCGGGGCTTGCTCACGATCGACCCGGCCGACGGGCGGGTGACCTACAACGTGGACTACCACGCCCTCGCTCACGCCAGCAGGTTCGTCAAGCCCGGAGCACGCAGGATCTACTCGAACACCTTCGGCGAAGGAAGCATAGAGAACGTCGCGTTCCAGAACCCGGACGGATCGAAGGTCCTCATCGCGCACAACTCGGGCAGCGCCGCGAAAACCTTCAGCGTCGCGGACGGGACACACTCGTTCGACTACACCCTTAACGCCGGCGACGCCGTAACCTTCACGTACTCCGGACCTGCGCAGAGCGGCCACACCCCCGCAGCGACCAAGGTCTCGGACCCGACACACGACTTCACGTTCACGTCGGCATCCGGTCCGGTCACCGTCACGTACGACCCGGCACTGCTGCCCTACCAGAACTCCATCCGCACCGGAAGCAAGCTGGTCACGTACTCCCTGCCGATCGGAGCTTCCGTCCAGACGACAGGAAGGGCGCTGAGCCGTAGCAAATGGACCGCCACGGGTTCCGCGCAGCCGGATTGGGGTGTGGCCGCGAACGCGATCGACGGCGACATCAACACCAGGTGGAGTCTCGGGCACGGGACGACGAGCGGCGACTGGTTCCAGATCGACCTGGGGAGCCCTACGAGCTTCAATAAGATCGTTTTCGACACCGGTGTGAATAATTCGTTCGACTACGTCACGAAGTATCAGATCTACGTTTCGAACGACGGTGTCGATTGGGGCAGCGCGATTGCGAGCGGCAGCGGGGGCATCGGCAAGATAGCCGTCACATTGCCGACCCGAACGGCACAGTACATTCGCATCGTCAGTACTGCGGCCTCCGGCTTCTGGTGGGCCATCGGCGACATCGAGGTGTACGGGTCTGCGCGTGGAACCGGCTCGATCACAGCTCCGACAGCGGTATCGAACGGCCTCCAGCTGAAGAACTGGACCAGCAAGGAAGGGGAGCAGGTCACCGTAGTATTCAACGGGACCACCGACAGCAAGAGTTTCAAGATATCCACCGACGGCTCGTACACCTATACGCTGCCGAGCGGCACCTCGGCGATGTTCACCACCAAGAAGCTGTCGAGCTTCCCATCGCCGACCTTCAGCGAAATGAAGCCGGAACGTGGCATGCCGCGCTCTAAGTTCACGATCCGCGGTTCTGGTTTCGGTGACGCGCAAGGGCTGGGTACGGTGTATTTCGGATCGAGCTATGCCGAAATAGACACCTGGTCGGACACCAGCATCAGCGCCTACGTTCCGAAGGGGCTTCCTGCGGGGAAGGTCACGGTTTCCGTGAAGGGAGGCAGTGGAGCAGACGCAGGTGGATCATCGTTCGACGTCATAGATCTTGGTCCTGCTCTGCCTCGGACGGGCTGGACCGCAAAGGCTTCGGACGCAAGCCAGTGGGATGCGCCCGGAAACATGCTCGACGGCAATTCCGACACTCGCTACAGCTCCGGAACAGGGCAGTACGACGGCCTCTGGATCCAAGTGGACATGGGACAAACGCAGACCTTCAGCAAGATTGTGTTGGATGTCGGCGGCAGTGTCAGCGACTATGCGCGAAGCACAGACGTATACGTATCCACGGATGGAACCGACTGGACCAAGGTCTCTTCCGTAGCGGACGGCCAACGAGTCCACCTGATTTCCTTCCCGACGCAAACAGCTCGCTACATCAAGGTCGTCAACACCGGCAACGTTGCGCGCAGCTGGTGGTCTGTCGCAGAATTCAACGTCTACGACTGACCTCGGTCTTTCGGGGAGGTGTGTCTAACCTCGATATTTCGTGCAGGGGCAGCCAGGCCAGAACCTCAAGGGCGAGCTGGACTATCTCCAGCCAGATCCGGTTCTGCGCGGTGTCATGCAGGGGCAGGTTGGTCAGCCCGGTGGTGCGGGCAGCACGGATGCGGTCCTCGGCCCGCGCCCGCAGCCGGTGGCGCAGCTCCAGCTTCGCGATCGGGGCGTCGGCTGTGTTGGTGGCGAAGCAGGTCAGCCGATGGCCGTCGGCGTCGGTGAAGCGCAACTGGGCGCCGGGGTGCGGACGTTCCTTGCGAACGATGAGCCTCAACTCCTTCGGCCAGCCGTGAAGCACGTCGCCGGCCAGCTCTGCGACCCAGGCGCCGTCGCGGATCTGGCCGTCGGACTCGATCGCAGGGGTCCAGGCGGAGGCCGGCACCTTGAGCACTGCGGCATAGATGGCGTCGGTGATGGTCATGCCGACCGAGTACGAGAGCTCGGCCGCGCTGGGCGAGCCAGGCCACGAACTCGTGCGTTCCGCTGCCGCAATCGCAGCGGATCAGGGTCTGCCGCCCGCGTCGGTACCGCTTGGGCAGCTGGGCCAGGGCCGTTCGCGTGGCCTCGATGTGATCGGCGGCGGTGTTGCTCCCGGCATTCCCCGGCCGCTGCAGCGCAGCCACCGGGCTGGAAAGTGCCTCCGAACCACGCGCGAACAAGGACCTCGACAATCCTCATTCTCGCTGGTCAGAGGCATTTTCCGTGTTCGTGATCGCGATCCGGACAGCCCGCCACGCGAAAGGCCGAAGCCAGAGCCCGGTGTCGGGATCGGTCAGTCGTTGCGGGGTTTGCCGAACTCTTCTATCAGCACGGGATACTGCTCCCCACCGTGTCCGGCGGCGATCGAGCGGTCTGCCATCGCCTTGATCAACTTCGGCAGTTCGGCGTTGACACCCACCGCCTCGCTCTCCTCGATCAGGTGTGCCATCGCCCGCGCGTCGGTCTCCAGGGCCGACACCTCGGCCGGGAAGGAGCCGCTGTCGATCTGCTTGGCGTACCCAGGCAGCCATTCGGCCACCCCGGCAGCGATCTGCTGCGCAAACGGCGCATACGTTGCGGCGTCAACACCGGCCGTCCTGAGCAGGGCAGTGCCCTGGAGCCAGGCGTTCAGGACGCTCCACATCATGGCTAGGCCGGCGACGTCGTACAGGGACGCCAGCCCATGGTCCGCACCGAGGTAGGTGACGGTGCCGAGCGCGTCGAGTGTTGACTTGTGTGCCTCGAAGTCCGACTGCGGCCCGCTGTGCAGAATCACCGCCTCGGCGCTGCCGATCGCCGGCGGGATGGCCATGATGGCGCCGTCCAGGTAATGGGCACCGCGTTGCTCGGCCCATTGGGCGGCTTCCCGGGCCTGGGCCGAGTCGCCCGAGGTCAGGTTGATCAACGTCCTGCCGTCCAGCTCGATATCGCTCGCGCCGAGCAGCTCGTGCATGGCCTGGTAGTCGCTGACGCAGATGATCGTCAGAGAACCTGCCTTGAGCGCGTCGCCGACTGTTGGCGCCAGCCGTGCACCCTGGGTCACCAGCGGGTCGGCCTTGAAGGTCGTACGGTTCCACACGGTTGTGGGATGCCCGGCTTTCAGGAACGCGCTGGCGAGGGCCTGGCCCATCAGCCCAAGTCCGATGACTGTCACGGGTGTTGCGGGTTTGTTGTTCATGGCAGCATCGTCAACGTTGATACCGGTCTGAAGGTCAAGTGAGGTTTCGATGCGGATCGGGGAACTGAGTCATCGGACGGGCGTCAATGCCCATCAGTTGCGCTACTACGAGGCCCAGGGCCTGCTGGAGGCAGACCGCGGCGCGAACGGTTACCGCGAGTACGACGAGCGCGCCGTGCTGCGGGTGAAGCAGATCCGGCACCTGCTTGGTGCTGGTTTGTCCTCCGAGGACATCGCGTACCTGCTGCCCTGTGCGGTCGGGGAGGCCCCGGAGCTGCTCGGTTGTCCCGAGTTGCTGACCGCGATGCGGTCACGGCTGCAGCGGCTGGACGATCAGATGGACAGGCTCGCTCGATCCCGCGACGCTCTTGCCGACTACATTGATGCGGCCGAGCGAATGGGCAACAAGACCTATCCACCGTTTGACGATGCCGACCTGGAGCCCGTCCCCGCCTGAGCAGCCGGGGTGCCCCGTCTTGCGAACCGTCTCGGCCAGCAGCACCCCGCTGGCTTGCGAGACCACCGCCGACGCCCCGGCCTGGAGACGATCACGTGGAGACAGAGCAGCAGGCTCCACCTGGAGAGTGACTTCTGTCCCGCGGTGGACGGAGCCTCCGACCAGCCTCATCCTCCCAGGTCAGGAGTGCTTCCACTCATCCGATCAGCATTCGGGGCCGCCCAACATCGTGAAAGCCCCAGGCTAATCCGTGCCGGGGAGCCTTACCTGGAGGGGCCGCCCCACCGCACTGCAGCGGACGTACCGCCGACACTCCTGTGCCATCCTTTGGTCGCATGGTCCCTCGTCCTGACGGCGGACCAACTTCGACCCACGGGTCGATCCTCGGCGGCCCCTGTGCCTGCGACTCTCGTGATCGAGACCGGCCGACCACCAGTCACCGAAACCGAGGACCGCGCATGCAGCCGTTCCCACACGTCGAGGACACCGCAGCCGCTCGCCCCGGGCGGGTCCGCGCCGCATGGCAGGCGGCCCACAAGCCCGCTGCCGGAGTATCTCGGCGGATGCAATTAGTGGCCTATACCGTGCCGTTAGCCGTCCTGCCATCCAGCATCTGGCGCCTGCCGGCCGTGTTCGACGATGGAATCGGGCTCGGCGAGAAGGCGTACATCGTCCTACTGTCGATCCTCTCCGAAGTCCTTGCCTTCACGGCGATCGGGCTGATCGCCGGTTGGGGCGAGGTGTTCCCGCGCTGGATACCTTTCCTGCAGGGCCGCCGTGTCCCAACGAAGGCAACGGTCATCCCGGCAGCCATCGGTGCCACGGTCCTCACGCTCATTACCGTCCAGTCCCTCGTCACCCAGTTCATGGGCACCACGATCCGAGGTGACGACCTGCCCGCCAACTCCCCCAGTGAGGTGGGCGGATGGGAGACCGCCTGGTTCTACGTCTGCTACGCGCCGCTGATTCTGTGGGGTCCGCTGCTGGCCGTACTGACCGTCGCGTACTGGAAGCGCCGCGCGCCCCAGAACGCGCATGCGCGGGCCTGAGTGGCGTGGCGGAGAAGGAGTTCAGGTGGATCGGTGGGATCGGGTCGGGAGGGTCGCGGCGTATGGGGCAGCACTGGCACTGACGCCGTACTTGCTGATCAAGGTGTCGTGGGTGGTCGGTTCGCTCCTGGGGCTGCTGCCGGCCGGGGCCGGGTTCGGCAAGGTGGAGTGGGTGGTGCTCAACAGCGCAACGATCGGTATGGCAGGGACCGGTATCGCCGTGGCGCTCGCGCTGGTGCGGCCGTGGGGGATGCGCCTACCGGGAGCTCCGTTGGCTTTCTGCGCTTGGGTTGGCACGGGGTTTCTCGTCCCGGTGTTGCCGTACGCCGTCCTCAGTTCGCTGCTGGGCTCGGCGGATGGCAATGCGAAGGATGGGGGTGACGCGGGCCCGTCGATGCCGGGCTGGGAGGCCGCGCTGGTTCAGATCGGCTTCGTAGGCATGGGGCTGGGTCTGGCCATCGCACTACCCACGTACTTGCGGCGACGCTGGCCGGACGCGTTCGCGGGTCGGCTCGGCGACGGTGGAGAGGGTGAGCCAAGGGTGCCGCCATGGATGACCGTGGCCGGAGCCACAGTCGGTCTCATCTGGCTGTACTGGGCGGCGGGCGGCACCGCAGGTGTGACCCACCGCGGCGAGCGGGACACCGCTTGGCACGTGCTGTCCGGAGTTTTCGGGCTCTGGGCGTTCGTGGCGTCAGCCGCCACCTGGGCTGCCGTCCGAGGCCGGCCCGCACGAGTACCTCGGTGGGGCCCGATGGTGCTCGGCTGGCTCGGCTCGGGCTCGTTGTTCGCCTGGAGCGGCTGGAAGCTTCCGTTCACCCTGTACCTGGCGGTCGCGCAACCGGCCGACGCGGCCCTGCCGGAAAGCCTCGCGCTCGCGGCACTCCTCCACCTTGTAGCGGTGGGGGCGGGCATCGCGATGCTGCGAGCGCTCGTTCGTACGCGGCTGGCGCCATCGAACTCGTAGCCGATCCTCTCCCGCGTGCGTCACTCGACAGGCTGGGCGCTTCAGTGCGCGAAAGGCACCGTGTGAAGAGCTCAGCCACACGAGGGGTGCTCGCGCAGGTGGTCCTGCCCACCCTGGTCGCCGTGGGCGTGGTGGCCGTCGCCCTGGTCCGCGACCGGCTGGGCCGGAACAGGCCGCACAGCACCGTCACCCCCTCGTAGGGCCGGCGCGCGGCCGGCCCCGCACGACGTGGCAGTCCTGAGCCCTGCCCTGGGCCACGCGGTCAAGTCCCGTCCTACGCCGTATGGTCGGCCGCTCGTACGAGAGCAGAGCGAAGCCGGCTGAACGGAGCGGCGCTAGGCATCGGCGGTCCAGCCGAGGTGGGCCCCGGCCTCACACGCCGACCGCTCCGTCGATGCGTTCGCGGAGCAGGTCGGCGTGGCCGTTGTGGCGGGCGTACTCCTCGATCATGTGGATGAGAACCCAGCGCAGGGACACCGTTCCGCGCCAGCAGTCGTCGCCCTCGACGTCGAGGTCGGGGGCCTCGGCGACGAACTGTTCGGCGAAGGCCACCTCGGTCCGCCACGCCTCCCACGCCGCGGCGACGACCCCGGGGTCGTCCGTGGCGCCGTCGAAGTCCTCGTCGGGGGCGGCAGTCGAGGAGAAGAGGGCCGGCACGTCCTGCCCGGCCAGGACCCGCCGGAACCAGCGGCGTTCCACATCGGCGAGGTGTCGGACCAGGCCGAGCAGCGAGAGCGTGGACGGCTCCACGGACCGCAGGGACAACTCCCCGTCCAGGCCGGAGCACTTCAACTGCAGCGTGGCACGCTGGGCGCTCAGGACATCGATGAGCATCCGCCGTTCGTCGCCGGTCGTCGGGCCGGTGAACCGGCGATCGCTGTCGGCGCCGCCGAACAGTTCGGCTCTTCTCGTGGGGTCGTTCATGTCCGCCCTTCTGTTCGTCCTGGTTCGCGCGGCCGTGACTGCCACGGTCGCGTACCGTCTTGTGAAGTCGCCGCCCGTCGCGCCTGGTCGGCTCCGGGCATCTGCTGTTCGCCGACCGGGAAGGCACCGCGCCGAGGATCACGGTTCCTCAGCGAGGTCGTCACCCCACGGTCGTCGCCGGTGTCGTAGGAGAGTGTCGTAGGAGAGCCGTGAATGCCCGTCAGCACTTCACGGCGTGGAGGATCCGCAGCCCCCTGGAGTCCGCTGCGTCGCGGCGGACGTCCAGTCCCGCCGCCCGGCACTGTGCGACCAGCCAGGAGGACGCGATCCGCAGCTTGGGGTAGCTGCTTGCCTGTTGCTGCCAGGAGCCGTTCGTCCGGGTGTGGAGCAGGTCGTGGACGATCACCGTGTCCTCGTCGCGGTATTCGAGGAAGCAGGTGAGCAGCCGGTCGTCGCTGCTGCGGACCGGGATGAAACGGTCCGTGCCGCGCAGCTCAGCTGTGAGATCGCGGTACGTGACGACGAGATGGCCGCCCGAGACGAGGGCACGGCTGATGTGGCCGAGCAGTGCGGGGACGTCCGCCTTGGACGGGAGGTGGGGAAGCGTGTCACCCATGCAGACGACCGCCGCGACCGAGTCCGGCTCGGCCACCTCGGGCAGCACGGTGCGAATGTCGCCGTGCACCGGCCGTACCGCCTCGGGGCCCCGGACGTACGAGACGAGCTCGTCGAGAAGTCGGCGGCTGGTGTCCACGGCGATCACGGGGGAGAAGCCGAGGCGGACCAACGCCAGCGTCTGTGCGCCGGAGCCGCAGCCCAGGTCGATGGCCGTACCGTCGTCTTCGGTCCCCGCCAGGCCGAGTTCCGCGAGCAGCGCGGCCTGCCGGTCGGCGACCTCGTGGACGTCGCCGCCCAGCATCCAGGTGTAGTGCTCGGCGAGCAGCCGGTCGTAGTGGTCGGCGGTGGTACCCGCGTCCGGGGTCACGGCGTGCTCCTTCGGGTTGTCTGTACGGCTTCCCGTCCGCCGGTCTGCGTGAGCAGCGAGGCGTCGGGCCAGGTGAAGCGGAGCTTGGCGGGCGAGCCGGCGAGCCGGGACGCCACGCCGCCGGGGGGCGAAACCGGCGCCTTCTCGACACAGGTGCCGCCCAGGGCCCGGTAGAACTCCTGGGCCGCCGTGATCTGTTCGAGCATGAGCCCGCCAGTCTCCTCGTTGTCCGATTCGATGACGTCATACTGGACGACTGACTCGTTGGTGAGGCGCTTGGCCGAACGTTTGGCTGAAGATCAGATCCGGTAACCGGCCATGGATGAGATTCGGAGATCGTCCGGCTTCTCCAGACAGATGCACGGCAGTCCAACCGCGAACTCGCCCGGCAACTCGGCATTGCCCCCTCGACCTGCCTGGAGCGGGTTCGGGCGCTCCACCGCCGTGGTGTCATCCGCGGGTACCACACCGACATCGAACCCGCGGCCCTCAACCGCAGCGTTCAGGCGCTCGTGTCGGTTCAGGTACGCCACTCAGTCGCGCCGTCATCGACGCCTTCAAGGTCTTCGCCAGTGGGCTGCCGGAAGTCCTCCACGTCTTCGTGCTCTCCGGGGGCGACGACTTCCTCCTTCACGTCGCCATTCAGGAGCTGGACCACCTGCACGTCGCCGTTCAGGAGCTGGACCACCTGCACGTCTTCCTCACCGACCGGCTCAGCAAGCGCGGTGAAATCACCGGCTTCCGCACCTCGGTCATTTTCCGGCAGGTGAGCAACACCGCCCCCGTACGCCTTCCCGCGCGCAACTAGGCACTGTCCGGGGGTGGTTGGATGCCATCTCATGTGGCGAGGCTGCGGTGGCAGATGAGGGTGCAGGTGATGCTGCTGAAGGCGATGCTGGTGAAGGCGAGGAAGCGGTCAGCCTTGCGTTCGTAGCGTCGGTGGAGGCGGCGGCGGCCGGGCGAGCCCGGCCATGGTGCGTTCGATGGTCCAGCGATGGCGGCCCAGGCGCTGCGAACTCCGTAGATGTCAGGCTGCCAGGGGCTGGTCTTCTGGGGGCAGAAACGGCGGCATGGACGCCGGACGTGACCTGCGGCTCATTGCTGACTAAGGCTGCCCAAGGGGACGACGACCGATGTTCCCCGTGGTTCCCCGCACGCATCTGGCACGCATCTGGCACGACCTGGCCGCCCCGAACTACTCGCAGAGGCGGATGTCTGGCCCACGGTCCGGGATCAGGGTGTCCAAGGCCTGGTCCAGGACTGTGAGCAGGCGCTCGTGCTCCTGCGGGGTGTACAGCATGCGCAATGCAAGGCCGTCGGACAGTGCGATCACGGCATCGGCGACGGCCGCCGCGTGGGCGTTGTGCCCGGCCGACTCCAGCCAGGCGGCCAGTGCCTGACGGATGTCCTCGTCGACCTGCCGCCGGATCGCGGCAAGGCGTGGGTGATGTGCTGCGTGGACGGCGAAGGCGAGTTGGATGGTGGCTTCGGCGCGTCGCTCGGCGTCCACGGGGAGCGTGGTCAGGATCAGTTCGCGCAGCGCCTGGCGCAGCGGCAGTGCGGTGTTCACGTCGGCCATTCGGCGCTCGATGCGCTCACCGGCCAGCTCGGCGGCGAAGGTGAGCATTTCGTCCTTGGTGCGGAAGTACTTCTGAACGGCGCCGGGGGAGCGGCCGGCGGCCGCGGCCACGGTGCGAACGCTGACCTCGTCAAGGCCGCGTTCGGAGACCAGCTGGAGCAAGGCTGCACCGATCTGCCGGCGTTGTTCCTCCCTGTCAACCGTCTTGGGCATCGGTCAGGCTCCCATCTATAAGATACAGTCGTATTCTAAAGCGTCATCGGGTTGGGTGCTAAGCGTTGCCGAAAGGGGACAGTGGTGGACGATCGACGTAAGCATGCTGTGCCTGCTGTGCGGGTCTCGGACCGGGATCGTGACGAAGTGCTCGTTGTGCTGGCAGCGGCGTTGGCCGAGGGGCGAATCGATCCGTACGAGCATGAGGCCCGTTCGGAACGCGCTCTGCAGGCGCGCACGGCCGATGAACTTGGCTTCGTGGTAGCTGACTTGCCTGAACCAGCACCCACCCGCGCGGAGCAGGACCGTAAAGATCTCAGGGAGTGGCTGGCCGAATGGCGCTACTGGCTCGGCGGCGCATTGATCATGTCCGGGATCTGGGGCGCGCGTTGTGTGCGGGAGGGAGAGCTTACGTACTACTGGCCGGTCACGCCGCTGGCGGTGTGGGCAGCCGTGCTGATCGCCATCGCTGTCTGGCCGCGCGAACCAGACGACACGAATGAATGAGACGGTGGCCACGCTGCCCTGACAGGTGGGTGGAGTCTCCATGGGCTTGGCGAGCGCAGGCAACTGCGACCAGTAGCGGTCTACTGATCAGCCCTCCCGCTGACCAGCGGAACAGAAGAAGCCTATGGCTCTGACCAGGTCGGATGCCGTGGGCTTCTGTCGTTGGTGGTCGGTATCGGCCGACCTCGGACGGCCCTGACTTCACGACTGGCCGTCGCTGGTCCGCCGCGCTCGCGGGAACGGATGGGCACTGCACTCGTCGCTTTTTCAGAGTTGATACTGCAGACAACAGGAGATCATGAGCGCATGAGTCTTGGATTACGGCGCACAGCCGGCATAGCAAGCGTGCTGGTCGGCATCACTCTCGCGGCCTGGCTGGTCTTCGGCTCTCCCAAAGACTGGGAGGGCGGCATGACGTGGCTACGTCATGGTCTGGCGTTGGCATCCCTGGGAGTGATCGTACTTGCCGCCCGGTTGATCTTTCCCGAGACCGAGAAAGGCACGTCCGACACGGTGTCCGACTAGGCCGTGTACCGAAAGTCCTGCCAGATGGCGCGAGTCGATCTCGACGACACATGGCTGTCAGTGCCCTCAAGTAGATTCTGTCCGTTCGACCCGACGGGTGGGTCGTCGAGCTGAGGGATTCATCGTCGTGAGCATCTACCTGCACTTTCGTGCCGTGGCGGAGTCCGAGATTCGGGACGACCACACCTGGCTCGCTGCGTTCATGTCTGAGGCTTGGGAAAACGACGAAGCCGAGTACGCAGCAGGCATTGCCCACTCGATCAACAAGAGCTGGAACGCTGTCAACGACCTCTATGCCGCGGCCGATGCCCTCTGCACAGACGCCGACGAGCCTTGGACACTGCCGATCTACGGCGGCCGCCCCGTGCCCCACAGCACTGATGCGGACCCCTCCAATCCACCGCTGATGCTCCTGGAGCCGTCTGGAGTATCACAGGCCGCGCGTTTCCTTACGATTGTCTCTTTCGACGATCTGTGGAACGTTGTCGATGCCAGGTTCACTGCCCTCGGCTGGACCAGGCAGGAGCACCTCGAACATCACCGGGACCTGCAAGAGTTCTACGGGCAGGCGGCTTCGGCAGGCCACGCCGTGGTCAAAGCGGTGTGGGCTTGATGCGTGATCACGTGCCGGTCACAGCCATTCGTCGATGGCTGCAACCAGCACAGTCGCCTCGTAGCGGACGGCGAGTTTGTCGTACCGGGTTGCCACGGCACGGTGCCTCTTGAGGCGGTTGATCCCGCACTCGACCGCATGACGCTGGCGGTAGTCGACCGGGTCGAAACGCGGAGGCCGGCCGCCGCGCGAGCCGAGCTTCTGGCGGTTACGCGCCTGGTCGGCCTTGTCCGGGATGGTGCAGTGGATCCCTCGGCGGCGCAGGTAGGCACGGTTCTTGCGGGAGGCGTACGCCTTGTCCGCCCGCACCCGATTGGGACGGACGCGTGGCCGGCCCGGCCCGAGGCGGGGCACGCGGACCTTCTCCAGCACCGGTTCGAACTGTGGCGAGTCGGCGCGCTGCCCGGCGGTCACCACGATCGACATGGGCTTCTGCCCCTGTTCGACGGCCAGGTGCAGCTTGGTGGTGAATCCGCCGCGCGAGCGTCCCAGCCCGTGATCACGAGGCTCGGTGAACACGCCACCTGGCGGTTCCTTCTGCAGATCGCCCTGCTTGCGAGCCCCGGCCGCATGCTGATGGGCGCGACAGACCGTGGAGTCGACGCTCAGATCCCACGTGATCGCACCCTCCGCATCGGCCAGGGACTGGAGCCGGGTGAGGATCCGGTGCCAGGTGCCGTCCCGCTGCCACCGGCGGAACAGGTCGTAGACCCGGCCCCACGGCCCGTACTCGACCGGGATGTCCCGCCACGGGACACCGGTCCGAACCCGGAACCGTATGCCGTCGATGAGCCGCCGACGAGGCCAGACGGGCGGCCGGCCCGCCTTCGCACCCTTCGGCAACAGCGGCTCCAGCACCGTCCACTGCTCGTCCGTGAGATCTCCCCGCCCCATGAACCGTGATCATTCACAGCCCAAGATCCACTTTCGATACACGGCCTAGGTCGGCGTATCGACTTTGGCCGGGAGCTGTTTTCTGGCCGCGAGTGATCATGGGCCCGTAGGCTTCCGGCGCGTCAGGCAGTCTGTGAACCTACCCCATGAGCCACATGGATCGGCTCCTGCGGAAGAAGCGGCCTGGTCGAGGGTGGTGACCGCCCGCGTGGTTGTCAAAGGCCCCGGACCATGATCGGTCCGGGGCCTTTTGCCTGGTGCCTCCGGCAGGATTCGAACCTGCGACACCCGCTTTAGGGGAGAGGCTGGGGCGTCAGGCCGGCGACCCGCGGCTTCACCGGCCGAACTCACAGGTGGGAAGACGCCCGCCAGTCACCCTCATTGACCGCAACTGACCCCTGCATCTTGCACGGTTGTGGCACGCGACGAGCAGATGGCCCGGAGCTTGGTCGGCCCTTCGCTCGGCGGCCCCGCTGTGAGTGACGGGGGCTCGCCTCTCGTTTCAGATCCGCCCGCCGGTCAGACGGGTAATCGGACCGTGCGTGCGGTGCCCCGCACGGCGACCCGCCAGGTATGACGTGGCGCCCAACGCAGACAAGCCCGCACCCACACCGGCAGCGAGGAGCTTTCGATGGGCGATCACCGTCCATGCCGTCTTGGCGGAGGCCACGGCCTGTCCCGAGGCGGCGATGACGGCCTGGCGGCCGGCTTGGACACGCTCGGCAGCGCTGTGCACTACAGCGCTGCCCGTCCCGGCCGCACGCTCGGCCGCGTCCCCAGCTGCTGACGCCACGTTATGGGACTTTTCGGCTGCCTTGTCTGCCGCCTGCGATGCGGGAGCAGTCGCCTTCGCCGTAGCCCGCTGGGCCTTGGCAGATGCACTTCGCTTGGATGCGGAATTTTGATTCGTGCCGCTGTTCGATTCATTCATGGACTTCGCGTTGCCGCTCGCGTCAACGGCAAACACACTCCGCCAGGACGGCTAGGACGGTCCATGCCGATACACACCTAGCACGACTCCTCTTCGTCCCGAACTCTCGGCTGCAAGGTCGTTACGGTCCAGGACGCTGGTCGGGTGGTCGTCTGAAGCCGTTGGTGGTCGGTTGCGGTGGTTGCTGTGCTCCGAACTCCCTCAGCCCGGACCAGCCATGGTGCAACGGCAGGCGCACTGTCCCGTGAGCGAGGCCGGAAAGCTCGGTGAGTGCCTGGGGGAGCCGTCGGCGTACTTCGCGCGGCGCAGCTCGGATACTCCATCGGTATCTCCGCCGCGAACCTGCATGACAGCCAGGCCCTGATCCCGCTGGTCCGCGGCATCCCGCCCATCCGCTCACGCCGCGGCCCGCGACGCCGCAGGCCCGGCAAACTGCACGGAGACAAGGGTTACGACTACCAGCACCTGCGGCGCTGGCTGTCCTCCCGCGGCATCCGGCACCGCCTCGCCCGCAAGGGCATCGAGTCATCCCAACGACTGGGCGGCACCGACGGGTTGTGGAACGGACCATGTCCTGGCTGTCCGGCTGCCGACGCCTCCACCGCCGCTACAAGCGCAAGCCGGAACACTTCCTCGCCTTCACCGCCATCGCCGCGACCCTCATATGCCACCGCCTGCCCACCAACTGAATGACGGCCTACAGTTGGTCCCCCATGCCGGCTGGTTCTGGAGGATGCGGCCCGCCACCGTCCTTGATGTCCTGCTCGCAGGTTCGTCCGTTGTAGGACTGGTCATTGGGGACCAATAGCACTCCGGCAACCTGCTCAGGGTGCTCGACGGCGAGCCACTCGTCGCCCGTGAGGTCACCGTCCGGCCCGAACGCCTGGGACGAATAGACCGTTTGACACCCCAACGCCACGCGCTTCTTGTCGACCGCGCAGGCGTCCACTGCAGGGCCGGAGCTCTCGTCGGCGCCGTCGAAGCGGTAGTGGAAGTGGACCTGGTCACCTTCGGAGGGCACCTGCGGGTGGGGCTCAAGGCGCCAGTCAACGACCTCGGCGGTGACGCCGAGAGGCCGCCCAGACGTGCCCTCGACCTGCACCCTGACACCGGCCTCACCGCGCTCCGCAGTCGTGTCGGTGCATCCCCAGGGGGAAGAGCAGCCGGATAGGGCGAAAATCGCCAGAGCCAACGGAGCAACGGCAAGTACCCGTGCGGGGAACACTCAGGTGGCCTCCAGTCAGGGTGGAGCGGAGCAGTGTATCCCGGGGCATGGCAGCTGCAGGTGATAGCGACGAGCATCGCTCGGGTCGGCCAAGAGGTACCGCACCTCACAGCCGGGCTGATCCACGAGGGCCATGGTGCTGCGCCGGGGAAGTTCCGCCGATGAGTTTCCGGCGGTTGTGCGGTCTACCTGTCGACGAAGGGAGCGCACCATGCGCGAAATCATCGTTTGCACGTTCCTGACGCTGGACGGCGTCATGCAGGCGCCCGGCGGTCCGGACGAGGACGCTGAGAGCGGCTTCGAGCACGGCGGCTGGCAGAAACCGGTGGCCGACGACGAGGTCGGCACGGCCATCGCCGGTTGGTACGAGCGTTCCGACGCGATGCTGCTCGGCCGCAAGACGTACGAGATCTTCGCGTCGTACTGGCCGACGGCCGATCCCGACAACCCGTTCACCAACCGGATGAACAGCATGCACAAGTACGTGGCGTCTCGGACCCTGACGTCCGTCGAGTGGCAGAACTCCACGCTGCTGGAGGGCGACGTCGTCGATGCCGTACGCAAGCTGAAGGCGACCGACGGCGGCAAGATCAACGTCGTCGGCAGCGGCGACCTCGCCCAGACCCTCATGCAGCACGGCCTCGTCGACGAGTACCGGCTGACCATCCATCCGGTGATCATCGGCACCGGCAAGCGGCTGTTCGCTGACGGAGCGATCCCCACTGCGCTGGAGCCGGTCAGCGTCTCGACAACGAAGGGCGGCACCATCGTCGGCGTCTACCGGCCGAACGGTAAGCCCAGCTACGACAGCTACTGAGCGGTTTCGTCTGGATCACCGAGCGGACCAGAGAAGGATGCCCGCGACGTGGAGCCCGGCCAGGTAGTCGGATGGTCCAGCCGCGAGGCGGCCGGCACGCGCCACTGGCTGACCCGGTACGCCACGTACCTCAGCGCCATGTACGGCTGGGCGCAGCTGCTCGGGGTCACGGCCGACTGGCTGGAATGGCTGCTCTTCCATTTGGACGGTGAAGCGTTGGCAAGCGTCAACGAGTTTGCCACTTGCGGCTCTTGAGCTTGTGGACCGGAAAAAGTCAGGTGATCATGGCCGTATGAGTTCAGGTTTACGTCGTGCCGTGGGCTGGGTCGCCCTGGCGGCCGACATCGGTCTTGCGTTGTACATGTTCTACGGCCCTCCCCGTGACTGGGACGGCGCCATGCACTGGCTGTACTTCGGCCTCATGATGGCGACTCTCGGAGCGATCCATCTCATCGTCAAGCTGATCTTTCCCGAGCCCCAGGACGACGCCGGGGAGGACGCCGAGGGAGACACCGGGGACGACACCGAGGGGGACAACACCAAGGACGACGAGCCGGGTACATCGGATACATCGGATACATCGGATACATCGAGCACGGTGCGCGGCTGAATCCCTGATTCGACTCGCATGGCGGCCCGTCTCCGGCCGCAGGGCGAGCTGGGCCGCCAGTTTCGTCGTTCTCGTGCTCGCCCTGACCATGACGACCGCATGCGCCGTGCTACTGGAGTCGGGCGAGCGGGGGATCTCCCTCACCAAGCGTTGAGCCGGTACAGCCGTGGTCGTCGGCGGCCAGCCGTTCGTGCCCCGCTCCGGGGAAGTCGTCAAGGCGCTGAACGCGCTGCCGTCCGTCGAGCGCCTTGTTCCCGAACTGACCTTCCCCACAGCCGCTTTGAACCACTCCGGCACACCCGTCGAGAACATCGACCCGAAGCTGTCCGGGAAGACCGTGCACGCAGCCGTGTACACGGCATTGGATCTAGATCTTGATGTCGGCCTCTGGGTCAGCTCCTGCCTGGTAGCGGCCGGTGAGCACCCGTTCCCTCAGGTGTTCGATGTAGAGGGCGGTCTTGATCTCCAGCGGGAAGTCGGGCGGCCAGATCTGTCGCTCGTAGTGGAAGCGGTGGCCACGGAAGGAGAAGCGGGTCTCCGCGAGGACGGAAAGTTCCCTGTCCACGATGGCGAAGTGCTCCAGGCGCCCGCCCACCAAGCCCGGGATCCGACCCGGAACGAAGAGTTCGTCAAGCCCTTCGCGTACGAGTGCGCGGAAGCGCTCGACGTACTCGTCCCGGGTCTCGCTCACGTCCACGGGTGACATCCTCCGACACCTTCTGAGATCTGCACGCGGATATCGTCACGTGGCGCAGTTGTGGACCGCGCTGTCGACCGAGCCAAGAACGACGTCGCCGAGGTCGCCGACGACGATCAGGTGCACGGCGTTGACCTTGATCCCTTCGGACGCGCCGGCGACCGGCTGCTGCTCGTTGATGACGAGCCGGCTGCCGCCGGGGAGGCTGATCTCGCTGTTCGGGGCGGTCGGCACGGTGACCGCCGTACCGCCGATCGTCAGGGAGAGGCGGCTGCTGCCGGTCGCCCGCTCGCAGGTGCTGGACGCCGTGGCCGTCAGCCCTGAGACGCCGATCACGGGGAGGCCCGGAAGGCTGATGGTGGCCGTGGTCACTTCGGTCCTGGCGTTCGAGGTGCCCGGCGCGAGCATGGTGGTGACCGACGGGCACAGCCCCTCGGCGGTGAGGACGGCGGCCCGGACGGCAGCGGTGCACGGCGGCGCCGTGGTGGTGGCGGACGCCGTTCGGACCTGGCCGGTGTCGGGCTGCGCGGGCAGGGCGACCGGAGGCAACAGGGGCAGGTCGACCTGGGCAGACAGGCCGTACGCCCGGCCGGTGTAGTACTCCAGGAGCAGCGTCGCGGACGCACTCGACGCGAGGTAGTTGGTGTCCCCGGCGAAGGCCGCCCGCAGCGGCACGGTCGCCGCGTCGTTCAGCGGCTGGTCGGCCCGGCCGATGGTGCACCGGGCGGTGCCCGCCGCGTCCGTGGTGCCCTCGCAGGACTGGACTGTGGCGTCCTCGCCGAGGACGAAGCGCACGGACCGGTCCGCGACCGGCGCGCCGAGATAGTCCTTCAGCACGCCCGACAGCGTGACACCGGCGCCGTTGGCGAGGCGGGTGGGCCCGGTGTACTTCAGCGTCGTGGGGGACTTGACGGCCACCGTGGCGGAGTCAGAGGACGCCTCGTATCCGGCGTCGCCCGTGAACGTCACCGTGACCGCTATGGACGTGGGCGGCTGGCGCAGTTCGCCGATGGTGCAGCGGGCGGTGCCCGCTGCGTCCGTGGTTCCGTCGCAGGACTGGGCGGCGTCGCCCGTGCCGACGCGGAAGTGCAGGGTCCGGTCCGACACGGGACTGCCCGCGTAGTCGTTCAGGGCGGCGGACAGCGCCAGTGGACGGCCGTTGACGGCCTGCGTGGGTCCGGTGTACTTCACCGTCGTCGGCGACGCGGGCGTCAGGGACGAGGTGTCCGAGGAGGGCTTGAACCCGTCGTCACCCGCGAATGTCACCGTGACGGCCACAGCCCCGGAGGGCTGGCGCAGTTCGCCGATGGTGCAGCGGGCGGTGCCCGCCGCGTCCGTGGTTCCGTCGCAGGACTGGGCGGCGTCGCCCGTGCCGACGCGGAAGTGCAGGGTCTTGCGCTGGACCGGGATGCCCAGGTCGTCGACGAGCGAGGCGGACAGGGCCAGGGGGCTGCCGTTGGTGCCGCGAGTGGGTCCGGTGTACGTCAGCGTCGTGGGCAGCGCGGGAACCGACGGGACACAGTCCGGATGTACGTCGGTGGCGGGCGCGGGCGCGATACACGGCAGGATGTAGTAGGCGGTGATGATGCCGAACGGGTAGCTGTCGCCGGACCGGGGGTCGGCCAGGGGGCTGTAGACCACGAAGAGGTTCGTCTCCCCGTTCGTGCACCGGATGCGGGCGTCGGCGCCGGCGACGCAGTTCGCCGGGTTCGCGATGGTGGCCTGGATGTCCTGTGTGGGCGGGACCACCCCGTGCTGCTGGATGTGAACCCGGCCGAACCCGTCGATCACCTGACCGGTCGGGCTCGTGTAGTCGTCCTGACCGGTGCGAAGCGGGATGTCGTTGCCGTACTGGTCGTAGAAGAGCTTCTCCACCGTCCAGTTGATCGGATTCGGATTGGCCGGGGCGGCGTACGCCGTGCCCGCCGCCGCGGTCACTCCCAGCAGACCGGCGAGAACGCACGCGACGATGGCGAGGATCATGCCTCGCAGGCGCGCGGTCGGACGCTTCATCCCGATTCCCCCGTATTCCCCGAGGTGGCGGCGTCGCACCCCGGTCATCGAGGGGGGCCGTTTCACCGACCACGCCGTCTCTGTCTTCATGTCAAGCTGTGAGCGTAACGGGGCCTTATCCGCTGGGAGTTGGCCATACGGTGATTGCTTTTGGCGTGTCCTGTGAAGTAGCCCGAGTGCGAGTGAACCGCTCCGGGTCCGGTGGAGGCTCCGGACTGCGCACTGCCCCGGACGAGGAGTCCGAGGCCGAACAGAGGGCCTCCCTGGGGAGAAAACCCGGGTAAGCGGCGTAATACGTTGGCCCCCGGCAGGATTCGAACCTGCGACACCCGCTTGAGGAGTTCGATCCGTGCCCGCTCCGGATGCGGTCGGCGACTGGTGCGACGGCCGGACAGAGTCGCTGGTGTACGCCCCCGTCCGGCGTCGTTGATGTCAGCCCTGGATGTCAGAAGCCTTTTGATCCGTAGCTCTAGCCGGATCGGCCAGCGAGGGCCATTCCGGCCGCTACCAGGCCCCCGGAGGGGCGCTACCGGGCGTGGGCGATTGCCGGGGTTGCGGTGCCTGGCTGCTGTATCGCAGGATCCCGGTGGGGGTGACCATGGAACGGCATGTGCTGGAGCAGCTGTTGGCCGGTGACGACGAGGTGTCCGCGGCTGCTCTGGCTGCCCTCCGCAGCGGCGCCACCTACAGCGTGTGGGATACGGCACATCCCGCAGAGCGGCATGCCGGGGTCTTTGCAATCCGTCTTCGGCGCATGCGGCTGCACGGTGTAGAACCTCTTGGGCTGGAACGAATGGTGCAGCTCCTCCGCGAGCATGGCCGGCCGGTGCGCGGAGGGATGATCGATTCTGCCGATCAGAAATGGACCTTCCTGTTCTACTTCACCGAAGACGGCAGCGCACTGGTGGCCTGCGCCCGCCTGCAGCGGTGGGTCGAGCAATCACCGCTTTAGAGGGAGGCTGGGACGTCGTGCCGTTGGCCTGCGGCTTTCTTGGCCGTGCCAGGAGGCACTAACCCGCCCGCCAGTCACCCTGGTTGCCCCTTGCTGAGGTGCCGCAGGTGAGCAGGGTCACCGGCCAGTGACGACAGTCGTAGGAGCCCGTCACTGTCTGCCTGGGTCCGCTGGCGTTGATGTCAGGACTGATGTCAGCCCGCTTCCCAGCAGCCGTTTGCCCACCACTCGGCCGAGAGTGTGCCCACTGAACAACTATCCACGTTTTCCTGAATTCAGGATTCGCTGTACTGTCGAGGGGTGCTGACTGTTGCCTCCGACATTGAGGTGCTGGCGCGCTTCGGCCGTGCGCTCGCCGACCCGATCCGCTGCCGCATCCTGCTGGCCTTGCGTGATGCCCCTGCCTACCCCGCCGAACTCGCCGATGCCCTCGCCGTCTCCCGCACTCGACTGTCGAATCACCTCGCGTGCCTCCGGGACTGCGGCCTGGTTGTGACCGTGCCCGACGGTCGCCGCACCCGCTACGAACTGGCCGACGAACGCCTCGGCCACGCACTCGACAACCTGCGCACCGCCGTGGTTGCAGTCGAGGCCGACCGCACCTGTCCCGACGCGGACGAGAAGGACTGCTGCTGATGACCGCCGGGATATCGATATCGCTCGGACCTTCCCCGGCCCGCCGCGACGCACTCGCCCGGCGGATACGGCTGCTGGTCGCCGCGACCATCACCTACAACGTCATCGAGGCCGTGGTGGCCATCACCGCCGGCACCCTCGCCTCGTCCACCGCCCTGATCGGCTTCGGCCTGGACTCCGTCATCGAGGTCTCTTCTGCCGCTGCGGTCGCCTGGCAGTTCTCGGCGGCCGACCACGCAGCACGAGAGGCCCGCGAGAAGACCACCCTCCGCATCATCGCCGTCTCCTTCTTCGCACTCGCCCTGTACGTCGCAGTCGACGCGGTACGTGCGCTGACAGGCACCGGCGAGGCTGAACGATCCGTCCCCGGCATCGTCATCGCCGCCCTCTCGCTCGCCGTCATGCCCTTCCTGTCGGCCGCTCAGCGCCGCGCGGGCCGCGAGCTCGGTTCGGCAAGCGCCGTCGCCGATTCCAAACAGACGCTCTTGTGCACGTACCTTTCCGCCGTGTTGCTGGTCGGCCTGGTCCTCAACGCCACCCTCGGCTGGTCCTGGGCCGACCCCGTCGCCGCGCTCGTCATCGCCGGCATCGCCGTCAAAGAAGGCCGCGACGCCTGGCAGGGCAAGGGCTGTTGCGCGGCCCCGCCCGCGACTGCGCCCCAGGAGAGCGGCGAGGCAGATTCCTGTGGGTGCCGCCCCGGGTGCGACTGCTGCAACTGACCCCAAAAGCCCAGCCGGCTGACGGAGTCTCAACGACCAAGCCAGGATATAGCGATCTTGAAAACCGTCGTGGCGAGTCCCGTGGGTTCAAATCCCACACCCACCACGCAGGTTGAAAGCCACTGACCAGGTAGAACGGTCAGGGACCATCGTGCTGCGTGCTGTCCGTGAGTGCCCGTCGTTCCCCGGTGTTCCCCGCTCGATCGGGCACGGCTGGGGCACGGCTGGGGCACGGGGCTTCTGGTCCGTAGCTCGACGTGAATCCCGGTGACGCTGCCACCGGTCGTGCTGCGGTCCTGGGAGGGTGCTGCTAGCACTCAGCTCTAGCGGAACGAGGTCGTTCGGAGGGCTGCCGAGAAGGCAGGCAAGTAGTCGACCGAAACGTACACAGTCACCGCGTCCACCGATCCAGCCACACCCAGGTCGAGACGGACCGGCGGGTCCAGATGCAGGGCCGCGTTCAGCGAACTGCTCACCGAGCAGGCGACCGCCCCCGGTTCGCCCGGCACGGGCCGCGGACCCCTGCCCGGGACAGTTCGGATGACCGAAGACGCCGAGCGGACCGACGAGCGGGGCAACGTCACATCCCCAAGGAATCCGGTCCGCAGAACCACCCGTTCCGCGTCTACCTCGTGTGGGTGCCGGAGTACTGCGGCCACCAGGCCAAGCCCAGCCAGTACCAGCAGCGCCTCGAACGCCGCGTGCGCTGGCCGAACGGCAGGTGGCAGCATGGAGGACAGCAGGAAGGCCATCACGATCTCCAAGACGACCAGTGGCAGCACCAGTTGCCGCAACACTGCGGAGTGCCGCAACTTCGACGTCGGCCGCTGCCGCGTCGAGACCGCTAACAGCGAACCGGCCCAGATGCGCACGACGCCAACCCTGGTTGGCCTGGTGGTCACAACCCCTGTCACCCGCTCCGTCGCTGTCACGGACACTCCCCGCTCCGCCGTCCCGTTGGTATCTCTCCAAGGCTTGGGCGGGTTCGGGCCGGAGAAAAGTGACAAATGTCAGCCCTCTGCCGGGAACATGTCATGGGTGCCGCCCTACTGGCGACAGCGGCGCGCCGTCACCATACGAGGAGGCAGGCGCACCGACGTCCGTGAGCGATCCAGAGGTCAACCACCGCTGCGTGGGAAGCTCTTGGCGTGACTGGTGTGATCACGGCGTCGGAGCCTTCCTGGATAGCCCCGTTCACCGGGCTGAGCCCACGGCTGTTCCAGAAGCTGGTGACAGGGCTGCGCCGCGAGGGCGCTGATGCGGTACGGCGCGGCCGGCCCTGGAGCCTGCCATTGGAGGACAGGGCCCTGCTGGTCACCGCCTACTGGCGCACCAACCTGACCCTGCGGCAGCTCGCCCCGCTGCTCGGCGTCTCGAAGTCCTCCGCCGACCGGATCATCAACAACCTCGGCCCGCGCCTGGCATTGCAGCAGCGTCGCCGCTACCGCAAGGACACCGTGCTGATCGTGGACGGCACCCTGGTCCCCACCCGCGACCACACCGTCGCCGAGCAGTCGAAGAACTACCGGTACTCCACCAACCACCAGGTCGTCATCGACGCGGACTCCTGCCTGGTCGTCGCGGTCGGTAGGCCAGTGACGGGCAACCGCAACGACTGCAAGGCATGGGAGGAGTCCGGCGCCAAGGCGGCGGTCGGGAAGACCACCACGATCGCCGACGGCGGCTACCGCGGCACCAGCCTGGTCATTCCCCACCGTCGCACACGCAAGGACGAGGAACTGGGTGCCTGGAAGGAGGAACACAACCGCTCGCACAAGAGCGTCCGCGCCCGCGTCGAGCATGTGTTCGCCCGCATGAAGACCTGGAAGATCCTCCGCGACTGCCGCTTGAAAGGTGACGGCGTTCACCACGCCATCCTCGGCATCGCCCGCCTGCACAACCTCGCCCTCGCCGGATAACTCGGCAACCGTCAGGCCACCTACCAAAGATGCACCGTAACCCGAGACCTTGAGCCGTCCGGGGTGGAGTGTCTGCCGCAGGCGGCTCTTTGCGGTTTTAAACCTCGCATACGCAGGTGAACGTTTTTGCGCTCTCAGGTCACCCGGCTGAGCGTCACGGAATGTGCCAGTTCAGCAACAGTGCGTTAGCTTTCGAAGTGTGTCCACGCCGACCCTCCCGAGGCTCGGGCCCCCGGGCCCTTTCCCGTATGCCCCGCTCACCCATCCACTCGACCGCAAATGGCTGCACTACGCGTTCCTGTCCCGCTGCGGTCGACAGGCCCTGATCGCCAACCTGTCCGTCCTGGGGTCCTCCAGCGGCGCTGCCTTCGCGGATCCGGGCGCTCCGGCCACCGGGCGGCGCAGCGGCACCGGTACGGCGGCCGAGGGGCAGCACATGGCGATCCTTCTGGTCCACGAGGAGGGGCGCGGCTGGAGTTCGACGCAGTTCAACGCCGAACAGCCCGAACTGCCCTGGTCCGCGTTCCGGTTGCCGCATCCGCGTGGTGAGTCCGGCGTGTTCCGGGTGGCGGCCCGGTCGGCGGCGCCGGCGGCCGATGTTCGGTTGACCCGGACCAGCAGGCCGTGCACCTCGCAGTGCGCGCCCTTCGGCGAGGACGAGCACCTGCGGTGGCAGTCGGAGCCCGGCGTCCTGGGCGAGGGCACCCTGCGGCACGGCGACGGCACGGTCACGGCGACGGACCTGCTGGGCTACCACGAACGGGTACGCGGCCGGTGGTCCTGGCCCACGCTGGGGGGCTGGGTGTTCGGGTTCGTCAACGACCCCTCCGGCCCCGCCGGTGCCGCGCCGCCCTCGGCGGTGGTCTTCACCCTGATCCAGCCCGCGCGTCCGGCGGACGCGGCCAATGGATCGGTGATGCTGTGGCGTGACGGCCGCATGGTGCGTCACTTTCCACGCCGCAACCTGCGGGTCGCGGTCAGCGGCAGCCTCGACCGCGACCGGGTGGCGATGGCGCCACCGCTGGCGGACGTGCTGGGCACCCCGCCGATGGCGGCGGTTCCCGGCCGGTTGCTGATCACCGCCCGGCTCGGCGACGACCGTCTCGTCCTCGACTTCCGCTCGCACACGGCCGGACGCATCGCCAACCCGTCCGAAACGAGCCTGCACCCGTTCAGCGTGCACGAGACCCTCGGCCCGTGCACGGTGGAAGGACGGGTCGGCGGACGCAGTATCGCCTTTCGCACCGCGGGCATCGTGGAGTTCGCCGGTGGTGCCCATGACTGAGACCATGCCCGCGTTCACGGGCGCCCGGCTGCTGGACGAGACCGTCGCCGCCTTGTCCGACCGGGCGCCGGCCATCCTCGCCGCCGCCGCCGACCAGCTGCGCGGCATCCGGCTCGGCCTGCAATTCATGGATGGCAGCCATGCCACGCTCACCGCGCGACACAGCCGTCTCGTCGTACACCAGGGCAGCTGTCCGGATCCCGACGTCGAGGTCGTCTTCGACAACCGGGCCATGAACCTGCTGTTCGACCTCCAGCGCCCACCCGTCGACCAGGTCCTGCCCGACAGCTTCGACGTACGCGGCTCCAAGGAGGACACCCTCGCCGTGTGGCGCGCCTTCACGCTGTTGTCCCAGCGCGCGGCGGGCCTGCGCAGCATGCAGGAACTGTGGGGCGACTACCGCGAACGCGCCCCCCAGCTGTGGGGCAGTGCGGCATCCGCCGAACAGGAGCAGGCCGGCGCGCCGGTCGACTGGACCGCGCTGGACTTCCTCGCCCGGCGCTCCCCTGAGGACGCGCCCGCATCACAGGCGCTGATCGGCGACACCACGCTCACGGCCCCGCGCTTGCTGTGGGACGGACGCACCAGCACGAGCTGGTCGCTGGAGGACACCGTCCGCGACGCGGACCTGATGGAAACCATGCGCCGGTGCCGGTCCCGCACCAACGAGGAGATCGAACGGCTGCTGCCGGACCGCGAGCCGCGCGTCGAGCTGTACGACCTCATGCGCTCCTACCCCTCGCGGCAGGGCAAGGGCCTGCGGCCCACCCTGACCATCGCGGCCTGCGCCGCCTTCGGCGGACGTCCCGACGACGCCGTACGCGCCGCCGCCGCGCTGGAGCTGTTCCACAACGGCTTTCTCGTTCACGACGACATCGCCGACGAGTCCACCCATCGGCGCGGCCTGCCGACCATGCACGAGGAACACGGTCTGGGCCTGGCGGTCAACGTCGGTGACGGGCTGAACCTGCTGGCCGTCGACGCCGTCCTGTCCAACCTCGAATCACTCGGCCTGGCCCGTACCCTCGGCCTCATCTACGAGGCGATGCACATGTGCCGGGAGTCCATCGAGGGCCAGGCCATGGAACTGGGCTGGATCCGCCACGAGGTCGTCCCCGAGGCCGACGACGCCTACTTCACGATGAGCACCAAGAAGACCGGCTGGTACACCTGCATCAGCCCGTGCCGCATCGGTGCCGTCTGCGCCGGCGTCACCGACCCGGCCGTACTGGGCCGGTTCGACGAGGCGTTTCGTTTGATCGGCATCGCCTTCCAGATCCAGGACGACATCCTGAACCTGGTCGGCGAGGAGGCCCTCTACGGCAAGGAGCCCCTGGGGGACCTGCTCGAAGGCAAGCGCACGGTCATGCTGATCCACCTCTTCCGCACCGCGTACACCCACGAGCGCCCCCGCCTCTTCGACGTTCTGCGCCAACGCCGCGTGGACAAGACCCAGCAGCACGCCGAGGAACTCCTCGCCGCCATGCGGCGGCACGGCTCCATCGAGTACGCCACCGACCTCGCCGACCGGCTCGCCGCCGAAGGTATCGCGCGCTTCGAAGAAGACCTGCGCGTCATCCCCGAGAACGAAGGCAAAGCCGTCCTGCGGCAGATCGCCCACTACGTCACCTCAAGGCCACTATGACCACCACCACGCCCCCGCCCCCGTCGGCCGACCCCACCGCCACCGGCCCGCTGACCCCGACCGACCACCGGGCGTTCTCCTTCCTCGGCCAGGTCAACAGCTCTCTGCGCCAGTGCCTGTGCACCCTGGCACGGCACGGCGTGGCCCTGCGCGGGCGCGAGCCCGCACGCGCCCGCGTCCTGCTCGACGCGGTCCGGCCCTGGCCCCTCTACAAGGGTGGACAGTTCCTCTTCGACCTCATGGAGTGGGAGGACCTCATGGTCGACGGCGACCCCCCGCCTCTGGTGTCCGCCGAGCGGATCACCGCTGCCTGCACCGTGCCCGTGCAGTGGATCGCCGCCGCCACCGCCGAGGCTCCCGCCGCGACGAAACTGATCCCCGGCCAGAGCACCGCGGCCGCCCTCGACCTGCCCCTGCGCCTGATGGCCACCACCGCCCGCGCCGCCTTCCAGGGCGCCGCGAAGGATCTCACGGACCTGCTCGGCACGCCCGCTCCCCAGGACGAGACCGGCGACGACACCGGACAGGCCACCGCCCCGGCAGCCGACGGCGAGGGCACCGACGACGAACTGCCGCCCCTGGAAGCGGGGTTCTACCTCTACGAGGACATCGTTCTCGGCGCCCTCGTCGTCCTCGGCCCGCTCCTGGCCGACCACGCGCCCACGACCACCGAGCCCCCGGCCTAGCTCAAGGCGTGCGCTTCGGCCCCGACGGCCCATGAGCGAGCCCGCGAGCCCCCGAGCCCGCCACCGGCGGATCCGCCCACGCGGACGCCCCCCACCCCCAGAAGGGAAACCATGGCCACGCAGACCCAGGCACCCGTCAAGTCGGGAGCCGAGAACAAGCTGTACATCCTCCAGTAGGGCATCGTCGAGGACGCACCGGGAGGGGTGCCGGCCCACCTCAGCTTCGGCATCCTCAGCACTGTCCCGGACCCGGTGAACCCCGGCGACATCACCTTCACCCTCAAGGCCCCCACGGGCTTCGCATTCACCGGTTGGCTGTCCTGGGCCTACCACGACGTCAACACGCTCCAGGCGAAGGGCAACCTCCAGACCACCCAGGGCACGCTCGCCGACGCGGGCCGCACGCTGACCTTCACCCACAATCCGTACCTGTCCACCAACCAGGAGTGCCTCGGCTACGGGGCCCAGGTCACCGCCATCGACGGCGCGACGCCGGGCCGCTACACCGACGGCGAACTCCGGGTGGGCGCCGCCAACCCGGTCAAGCTCAAGGGCCGCGTCCTCGACCCCGACGAGGACTGATCCGCCACTGACCGACCGACCCACGGGTGGCTCCGGCGCCCAGCCGGAGCCACCCCGGTACTTTCAGGGGCCTGGGGGCGTTCTTCCGGCGAAGAGGAGGGGGCCGCCAGGACGCTGCCTTCACCCCGCCCTCGGCGAGGTCATGGTGGCCGTCGCGGAGGGCCTGCGGTGGCTCCGCAGCGGGCTCTGTTCGCGATGCTTCCCGTTCCCTGAGGTCGATCGCCGGCCTACGGCCGAACTGCCCGAGGGAGCCGCTGAGTTCGCCGACGAACAGACCCCGCCACTCCGAGAGGGAACACGGCCGACCTACGAACCCTGTCCAGCGACGCGATCCGCTGCAGCCCGGGAACGCCACTTCGGGGCGCCCAGGCCTTCCAGAACTGCCATCGTGTGCCGTGCCGGGCTCCCGCGGCGGCGAGATCCACACCCGCTTCACGTCCTGCGCTCGCAGATCCTCAACAGTCGCTGGAGTTCCGGGACCGCTGATGCGCGGGAGCGGGGCGGGCCAGGGCGGCGGCCCGCCGATCCGCGTCGTCAGCCGTGGTGCCACCCCGTCATGGAGGCGAGCCCGTCCTCCAGGCCCTGACGGAACGCGGACCGCCGTTTCTCCGGTATGTCGAGCAGCAACCGGTCCTCCACCTTCTGCACCGCCGGCGCACATGCCGCCAGCAGTTCCTGCCCCTCCCGCGTCAGCCGGGCCTCCATGACGCGCCGGTTTCCCGGGGCATGGGCGCGCTCGAGCAGCCCGCGCTCCTCCAGCGCGCGCACGATCTCATGCATCGTCTGGGGTTTGACGAAGGAACGGCGGGCCAACTGGGCGGAGGAGAGCCCGCCTCGGTGCTGAAGCACGGTCAGGGCCGTGTACTGGAACGTCGTAAGCCCGTACGGCCGCAAGGCCTCGTCCAGGAAGGAGCGGATGGCCAGTTCGAGTTGCTTGACGAGATAGATCGTCAGCGGGCCCTTGGGGCTCTCGGGGTCAGCATCGGAATCCGCACCCGCACCCGGACCCGGATCCGGATCCCGATCGGCTGACTCCGCCATCGTGCGCACCTCTTGGTCGGTGGTCGGGGAGAGGTCGGGCGAAGCCGTCGGGTAGGTCAGACGACCGGCGTCCTCACGCGATAGCCGACAGGTAGTAGTTCCAGGTCACGTCGGCGTGCCACGGTACCCCACAGGCCGTGGGGCATCCACAGCGTCATCCCGATGGCCAGGGCGCCGAGCCCGATCAGGTACCAGGAGCCTCCGTTGTCGCCGAACCAGTCCTGCACCAGGAAGAACACGATCGCTCCGATGATCGGTCCCTCGAAGGTGCCGAGGCCGCCGATGACCACCATGAAGATCATGTACGCGGACCAGTGGACCCCGAAAATGGAGTCCGGCTGCACCCGCAGCGTGTTCGCGAGGGTGAGTCCGCCGGCCGCCGCGCAGCCCACTGCCGCGAGGACGAAGACCAGCCGTTTCGCCGAGGTGACCCGTACCCCGACGGACGCCGCGCCCACCGGGTCGTCGCGGATCGCCTCCAGCGAAGCCCCCAGCCTGCTGCGCAGCAGCACGAACACGGCCAGCAGCAGCACACTCATCAGCGCCAGGGCGAGCCAGTACACCTGGGCCTGCCGCACTGCCGGATCGGTGGCCGACAGATCGGTGAGCGAGCGGCCGGAACCGCCGCCCAGCGAAGGCGTGTTCACCACGACCAGCCGGAAGAACTCCGCGATCGCCCACATGCCGATGGCGAACTGCCCGCCGGTGAGCCGGAACGCGAGCAGCGAAGTGGGTACGGCGACGGCACCCGCGAGCAGGGCTGCCAGGACGACCGCGAGAAAGGGGCTGACGCCTCGGTCGACGAAGAGGAAGACTCCGTACGCGCCGAGGCCGATGAAGCCCTGCTGGCCGACGGAGACCAGACCGGCGTAACCCGCCAGCGCGTTCCACATGGCCGCGATGATGACGAGGACGAAGAGGGTCGTCAGCTTCGCGGTCGCCTCGGGCGTGAAGACGAAGGGCGCGAACCCCAGCGCGAGCAGCAGGGCGGCCAGGGCACCGGACGCCGTACGGGAGACGGGGGTCCACCGGTGGATGGTGGCGGTGGCGGTGGCGGGGGCCACCGGTGATGCGGTGGTCATGTGCGGCTCCTTCTCATGCCGAGCAGTCCCTGCGGACGGAAGGCCAGGACCGCGAGGAACACCGCGTGTCCGGCCACGATGGAGAAGCGCGGATCCGCCTGTGCGCCGACCGTCTGGGCGACGCCGAGGACCATGCCCCCGACGAGCGTCCCCCACAGCGAACCGAGCCCTCCGATCACGACGACCTCGAAGGCGAACAGCAGCTGGGTCGGCCCCATGGACGGGCTGAACGACGACCGCATCGCGAAGAACGCTCCCGCCAGACCGGCGGTGGCGACGGCGATGGCGGCGGCCCAGGCGTACACCCGGCGGCTGTCGATCCCGACCAGCTCGGCGGTGTCCGCGTCGGCGGCGGTGGCGCGGATCGCCCGGCCGATGCCCGTACGGGCCAGCAGCAGTTGCAGACCGCCGAGCAGCGCGACCGCAACCGCCACGGTGAGCAGGCCGAGGTACGGGATGCTCACCGACGACCCGAGCTGGAGACCGGACGTGGCCAGCGAACCGACGTCCAGGGAGCGGGAGTCGGCACTGAAGATCTCCAGCAGTACGTTCTGCAGCACGATGGCGAGACCGAAGGTGGCCAGCATCGACGACATCTCGCCGGTGCGCAGCGCCTTGTTGAGGATGCCCCGCTGCAAGGCCACTCCGACCAGGCCCATCACGGGCAGGACCAGCAGTACGGCGAAGAACGGGCTGATGCCGACGGCGGCTGCCAGCACCGCGACGAGGAACGCGCCGAGGACCGCGAGGTCGCCGTGGCTCAGGTTGACGGTCCGCATCACGCCGAACATCAGGGAGAGGCCGCAGGCGAAGAGCGCGTAGAGGCCGCCGAGCATGACGCCCTGCACGATGGCGTTGATCCAGTTCATGCCGGCTCCTCCTGCACGGTTGCGGCCGTGGCGCGACTCAGCCCGAAGTACGCCTCGACGACCTGTTCGCGGGTGACCTCGTCGGCGGGTTCGTCCAGGACGACGCGGCCTTCGAGCATGCACAGCACGCGCCGGGCCACCCCCAAGGCGCGGCCGAGGTCCTGCTCCACCAGCAGCACCGTCGTACCTCCGGAGAGGATCGTGCCGAGCGAGTCGTAGAGGGTGTCGACCACGATGGGCGCGAGGCCCAGCGAGACTTCGTCGAGCAGCAGCAGCCGGGGGTTGGTCATCAGCGCCCTGCCGATGGCCACGGCCTGCTGCTCGCCGCCCGACAGATTGCCGGCGCGCCGCTTCAGCAGCCCGTCGAGCAGCGGGAAGGCGGCCACGACCGCTGTCAGGTCCCACGGTCCGCGGCGCCGTACCCGGGACGCGACCAGCAGGTTCTCCTCCACGGTGAGGTCGGCGAAGAGCCGCCGCCCCTCCGGGACCAGCGCGATCCCGGCCGCGACACGGTCGTGGGCCCGCCGGGCCGTCACATCCGCACCGTCGAGGCCGATACGGCCCTCGGCCGGCCGGTGTGCTCCGGCGACGGCCCGCAGCAGGGTGGACTTTCCGGCACCGTTGGCCCCGACCACCGCCACGACCTCGCCCTCGTCCACGGCGAAGGAGACGTCGCGGACGGCGCGCAGCAGACCGTGCCGTACTTCGAGATTCTCGATCGTCAGCAGACTCATGCCGCGCTCCCCAGGTAGGCCTCGACGACCCGGGGATCGGACATGACGGCGTCCGGTTCGCCCTCGGCCAGGACTCGGCCCTGCGCGAGACAGACCAGCCGGTCGATCACCCGCAGAAGCGCGTGGAGGACGTGCTCGATCCAGACGATGGCGATGCCATCGGCGCGCAACTGCTGGATGGTGACGATCAGTTCCTCCGTCTCGGCGTCGGTGAGGCCACCTGCGATCTCGTCCAGCAGCAGCACCTGCGGATCGGTCGCCAGCGCCCGCGCCATCTCCAGCCGCTTGCGCTCCAGCAGGGTGAGCGCGGACGCGGGCCGGTTGGCCCGGCCGAGCATGCCGCAGCGCTCGAGTACGTCGAGCGCGTGCTGTTGCGCGGCCCGGCGTCGGTGCGAACTGCCCTGCACCGACGCGACCAGCACGTTCTCGTAGGCCGTCATGCCGGTGAAGGGGCGCGGCACCTGATGGGAGCGCCCGATGCCGCTGCGGCAGCGGCGGTCGACCTTCCAGCGGGTCACGTCCTGACCCTGGAAGGTGACGCTGCCCTCGGAGGGGGCCTGGGCCCCGGAGAGGATGTCGAGCAGGGTCGTCTTTCCGGCGCCGTTCGGGCCGACGATGCCCAGGGCCTCGCCGGGGGCGAGGGCGATGTCGATGCCTTCGAGGACGACCAGGTTGCCGAAACGTCGGTGAATGCCGTTCGCGGCGAGCACCGGCGGGGCCGGGGCGGCCGCCGGTGCGGCCGCCCATGTCCCCGCGGTCACCGGCTCAGCGGAGGGGCTCAAGTTCGCCTCCGAGCGGGATCCCACTGAAGGCGCCGTTGTCGACGATGACCGGCTCGACGGCGAACCTGCTGCCCGCCCCCGCCTTGCGCCACTGCGCCATGACCAGGGGCTCCGTGGACACGTTCTTCACCGGCCCGGACGTGAAGTCCAGCGGCCCGGCGACGGTGATGAGCTTGGCCCTGCCGAGGGCGGAGGCCAGTTCCTTGCGGTCCTTGGGGTTGGAGGTCTCCGTCAGCGCGTGGACCGCGACCTCGAAGAGCGCCATGTTGGACCCGATGATCTGGGTCCACTGCTTGCCCGTCGACTTCTCGTAGTCGTCGGCCAGTTGCCGGGCGGTCTGGTGGGTGAGGGTGGAGCGGTACGGGAACTTGGGCGACCACCAGAAGCCGGCGGTGAGGCCGTGTCCGAGCGAGCCGAGCGCCTCGATCTGGGAGGGGAGGAGACCGGTCTTGGCGATGCTCGCGATGCGCGGCCGATAGCCCTGCTGCCGGGCCTGCTTCCAGAAGGTGGCGAAGTCGGGCGGCAGCGGGAAGGTGTTGAAGATCTCCGCGTCCGCCTTCTTGAACGCCGCGATCTGCGCCGAGTAGTCGTTCGTCCCGTCCTCGTACGCCCCAGGGTCGACGACCCTGAACCCGCTCCTCTTCAGCTGCGGCCCGAGCCCCTGCCGGATCGCCTTGCCGTCGGGGTCGTTCGGCCACATGACGCCGACCCGCCTGTTGGTCTCCACCCCGCCCTTCGTCCACAGGGAGATGTACGCGGCATGGATCTCCTCGACGCCGATGAAGAAGTGGTAGGTGTACGTGAAGGGCTTCTCCGGGGTGGCACCGCGGCCGAAGTACCAGGCCTCCCACGGCACGGCGGTCGACAGACACGGGACCTTGGCCGCCTCGCACGCGTCGGCGACGGGGTTGACCGTCTCCGGGGTGGAGGTGACGAGCATCAGATCGATCTTCTCGCTGTAGATCAGATCGGTCGCGACCTGCGCGGCGGTCTGCGGATTCGACTGACTGTCGCGGTCGACGATCTCGACCGAGTACTTCTTGCCGCCGATCGTCAGCCCGTCCTTGAAGGTGGCGCGCATCTTCTTCATCAGGTAGGCGTTCGGCTCGCCGAAGCCCGCGGCCGGGCCCGTGCTGGGCGAGACATAGCCGATCCGGAGCACCGCGTCGGTCTGCGCCGAGGACTCCTTGATGCCGCCGCAGGCGGTCAGCAGACCGCCCGCGGTGAACAGGCCGATGGCTCCGGCCGTTCCCCGGAGAGCGGATCTTCGGGACAAATTGCCGTTCGCAGGTGTGCTCGTGGGTGCGCTCATACATGCCTCCGGGCACGTCGAAGGAGCGGAACTGAGGGTGGTGAAGCTGCTGGGGGAGCCGGAATGGGCGGCTGAAGTCGCTGGGGGAAGCCAGAGCCGACGGCGGAGGGCGGTGGCGGGTTCCTGCGCGTCCCGGTAGGGCCAGGCAAGGTGCCTGATATCAGGGACCCTGATGATGACGACGATGATGCACACGGTGACGCCGGATGACAAGCCGGATGACAAGGCTGTTGCCCAGACGTATCGGACGCACTCTTCGAAGGCCACTTGCCCGGCCCCTCGGGGAGGAGTTGCCGTGACGGTCTTGACGTCGCCCGCTCGGCAGGCGTATTTCTTTCTCAGGTTTCCTGACATCTGGCCAGGGTGGACCGCGCTCGACGCACGCCTCTGCCCCTCAATCCCACATCCGCCTGCCCGTATGCTCGGCCACACCCGCAGCCGCATCCCCCGCCACATCCCGGACGAAGCCGAGACCGTGGACAATCTCGCTGAGCGCGAGGACGCTCCACGAACTCGGGCCGGCTGCACCGCGCGAACGGCACAAGCCAATTACCGGCTGCGCACCGCCCGTACTGCAATTCACCCGCGAAGACGGCGGCCCACCACCGAACCCGGCGCCCGAACTCGCCGAGGTCGATCTCCGGACCGGAGCTCGTGCCGAAGATGCTGATCCTGTGGGAGAAATCCGGAGTCTGGCGATCCGCCCGCTCACGCGAACGGCCCCGGATGAGGAGTCCGAGGCCGATCAGACCCCCTCCCTGGGGGAGAAACCCCAGACTGCTGTGTGCCGCCGCAGTGCGGGGCCGTTGATGTCAGCGGATCAGCTCCGGCACCGGCAGACCTACAAAAGCCTCAGGACGCAGTCGTCCTGCGCCGGTAGTACGCGAGCGTGGTGGCCGCGAGGAGGGGTGCCCAGGCCAGCAGCGGGAAGTAGCAAACCACGAGGAGTACTTGCTGGGCCGGCGTCTGCGTGACACGCCCGATCATCCCTGCCGCCTGTGTACAGGCGAACCACCCCGCTATCGTGCACAGCATCGCCGCCCCGAGCAGTGCCGGTACTACCGCCGCGAGTGTATGCACGCGCCGTCCGCCGATGAGCGGGAGCCGGCGGGGTGCGACCTCACCCCACGGCCGCACCAATCCGAGTGTGAGCAGGGCGAGACCTTCTGTTATCAAGGTCAGCGAGATGGCTACGACCGCCTCGCGACCGTCCCGGCCCAACTGCTCCGCCACCGGGAGCCCGGCCACCTGGGCGATCCGCCACAGGCCGGACGGCAGGGTGACAAGTGGCACCGTGTGGGCGGCGAGGACAGCCCAACGTGGAGCATTGGGTAACGCGTCGATCGTCACCATGAGTTCCATGGTGCTCACGCCGATATTCCCGCGCATCCGCATGCAGGATGACAAGCTCTCCTCGATGGGGAGTGCCCCGCTACGACGTCGGGGCCAACGCGAAATCGCTATCGCCGCACTTCCAAAGCTGAGACGGTGGCCCCAATGTGCGAGTCAAGACCCGTCTTCTTCACGCTATCGGGGCAATGTCGTCGACCAGAGCAACCCGCGAGGGCCGTCTCGTGGCGACGTCATCACAGCGCTGTTGCACCTGCCCTGATCAGGATCCTTTCGAGGGCAACTGCTTTATAGGCAAAGAGAGTTCGACTCTGTGACCCGCCGAACCCTCTCCTTGCCCTCCCTGCGAAAATCAGGTCGGCGGGGGCCGCAAGGGCCGTCGTACAAGGGGGAGGCGAACCATGGCGGCAGGGATCAGCTCTTTCACCGATAATGCGGCCCAGACGCGTGTCCTGGCTGCCTATGACCGGGCAATGGAGTTCTGGCCCGCGCCGCGAGAGGAACGGGACGTCATGACCCGTTTCGGAAAAACTCGGGTCCATACCTACGGTGCCGGTGAGCGGATACCCGTCGTGCTGCTGCACGGGCAGAACGCGACGCCTGCCGAGTGGGCTCCGCATGTCGTGGCACTGGCCCAGGGAGGCCGCTCCGTGCTGGCCATCGATCGCGTGGGCGAGCCCGGATACAGCTCGCAGAAGCTTCCGATTGACAGTGCCGACGACACGGCCGCCTGGCTGGAGGAGACCCTCGAGGGACTGGGCTTGGACCGCCTCCACCTGATCGGGCACTCGTACGGCGGCTACGTGGCGCTTCAGCATGCCGTACGCGCGCCAGGGCGGATCGCCTCGGTCACTGTGTACGAACCGCCCCGGGCCCTGGTCCCGCTCAAGCCGGGCTTCCTACTGGGTGCCATCGCAGGCTTCCTGAGCGGCTCCGAGAGCTTTCAACGCCGCTGGTTCACCAACCTCATCGGTGACACGGGAGTCAACTCGGCGGAGGCAGAAGCGGGAACGCGGCTGGCACTGGATGCGATACGCGGCTTCCGGATCCGGCTGCCGCAGCCGCAGCGCATGAGCGATGATGCGTTGCGCTCGATCGCTGTGCCCACCCTCGTTCTGCTGGGCGGTGCCGACCGTGTCCTGGACTCCCGCCGCGCAGAGGCCCGTGCTCGCCGCCTCATCCCGGACGTAAGCACCGAGGTCGTGCCCGGTGCCGGACACGGCATACCCGTGAAGATCTTCAACAGCCGGGTTCCTGAGTTCATCTACGGAGTGGAGCAAGCCGACGGTGTCTGACGAGCCGGGCGGATTACCGTGTGCGCGGCACGGACGCCGGCCGGGCCGCGCGCGGTGAGCGGAGCGAGCTGAGTGATCCTGTGACCTGAGGAAACGTCGGCTGTGGCGTGCTCGGCCTGGGAAAACACCCCTCCGTGGTTCTCGCTTGTTCACGGGGTTTCCCGGCCTCATGTGTGCTGGCGTTCCCGACGCTGCACCGGGCTGCTGAACGAGGTGCGCCCCACCTGGTCGCGCTACGGAACGGACACCACACCGGCTCACCGGCTCACCGGCTCACCGGCGAGGGCGGCACCCCGCCCGTTCAGCCCCGGCAGCCTGCAGACACTGGTCCCCGACACCGCCGAACGCGACGTCTGCGGCCGGACTGTGCTCGCCGGCCTATGAGACCTGCGAGCCTCCGCACGACAGGTGCACGTCGAAGAGTTCGGTCTGGCCTGAACCGGAAAGGGTCCCGACGTCCAGACCTGGGCGCAGCCCCGCCTCCAGGCTGAGCAGCATCCGGTCGCTCACGTAAAACGGCCCCGGACGACGAGTCCGAGGCCGATCAGAGCGCCTCCCTGTGGGAGAACCCCCAGGTGCGGCGTAACACGTTGTGCACCGATGGCTGCGGCAGCGCCTCCTCTAGGCGGGGGCGCGGGGGTGCCTGAGCGGTGCTCCGGCCTGATGGAGGCTGGTGAGGGCCAGCCGGTAGGAGGTGATCAGCCCGGTCTTCGTGTAGTCCACGCCCAGGTCCTCGCAGTGGCGCCGGACGATGGTCCTGGCCTTGCGCAGGTTGGGACTGGGCATGCTGGGGAACAGGTGATGCTCGATCTGGTGGTTCAGTCCGCCCAGCGCGATGTCGGTGAGCCGGCCGCCGCTGACGTTGCGCGAGGTGAGCACCTGGCGGCGCAGGAAGTCCGGGCGGTCTTCCCCCTTCAGGATCGGCATGCCCTTGTGGTTGGGCGCGAAGAGGGATCCGAGGTAGACACCGAACAGGCACTGGTGGACGGCGAGGAAGGCGATCGCCATACCGAGGGGCAGCAACCAGAACAGGACGGCCAGGTAGAGCGCGAAGTGCGCGAACAGCAGGACGCCGTCGAGCGCTCGGTGCTTGAGCGAGCGATTGGCCAATGCCTTCACGCTCGACACATGCAGGTTGAAGCCCTCCAGCGTGAGGAGTGGGAAGAACAGGAACGCCTGCCAGCGGCCGATCAGGCGGGGGAGCCCGGTGGCGACCCGGGCCTGGTCCTGGGACCAGACCAGCAGGTCGGGGTCGAGGTCGGGATCGAGCTCCTCGTGGTTGGGGTTGGCGTGGTGTCGCGTGTGCTTGTCCTGCCACCACCCGTAGCCCATCCCGATACCGGCACCGGCGATCCGTCCGGACACCTCACTGGCCCGGCGCCGGCGGAACACCTGGCGGTGGGCCGCGTCGTGGGCCAGCAGGGCGACCTGACCGAAGACGACGGCCAGGAAGGCGGCGACGGTTAGGGTCCACCAGTTGTCACCGATGAGCGCGACGGTGGCCCACCCGCCGAGGTAGAGCCCGGCGACCACGGTGATCCGCAGTGCGTAATAGCCGGGACGGCGGCGCATCAGGCCGGCATCAGCGATCTTTCTCGACAATCGGGCGAAGTCACTGCCGGACGTCTCCGAGGGCGGGGGGCGGACCGTGGTGTTTGCGGTCATGTTGCTCAAACTCTCTCCGAAGGAGGCAGATGGTCAGGCGCCGCCTCGGGAGTTGCTGAGACCGGCCCACAGACATGGATGCGCTTCCGCCGTTGCGGATGCACATCGCGCGACCGCGGAGCAAGGACGACGTCTGCTTCGTCTGTCGGCGGCAGCGCAGGCCCTTCGTCAGTATGCGGGTTCCCTGCCAGGCAGGTCTCACACCGTGGCAGGACAGGGCTGGCGTAGCGGTCCGCGCACTTTCAGGGAAGAACCGGGGACGGACCGGTGAAGGGGGGCCGGCTGATCACTGAGGGGCACTCATCACGGTGACCGGCGAGGTCCGTAGCCAGGCCGCGGTTTCCGTGATGAGGACGGCGACGGTGACCGGGCCCGGGGTGTCTGTGGTGGCTGCCTCGGCTACCGCCTCCCGGACGGCGCGGGCGACTTGCAATGGATGGTGTCCGGGGCCGACCGCGAGGTGAACCTCGATGTGCCGGCCGGGTGGATCATCATGGTCCTCCACCCTGACCGGGCGGCTGCCCAGCACGGCGGTGAGGTGGGCGACGCCCGGCACACCCGCTGCGACGTCCGCCAGCTCCCCGACGAGTCCCCGCATGGACTCTGTTCCGGTCACCGAGGGCGAGCTCCGCGCGGCCGCAGCTTCCGGCGTGGGCCTCATGGCCGTCGCCGCGGTCCGAGACATCACGCCGGCCTCCGGGACCTCACGGAGATCCGTTACGCGCATGTCTGCCGTCGCCGTGGCCAGCCCGAGCCGTTCAGTGGCCGCGCCCAGCAGTGTGCTCCTCAATTCGTCGGCGGTCTCCGGCAGCGGCCGCACGAGGGATGCGGTGAAGGCGGCCTCGATGGTGAGCGGGCCAGGCGGTAGCGCGCTGGCCGGCGGACGGACGGCCGGCTCGGACACGGGTTGGAGCGGCGCCGACCCGATGCGCAGGGACTCCAGCCGGACGCCGGGGACCTCGGCGGCAGTGCGCCCGAGGGCCTGGACGGCCGCTTGCTCGGTGATCCACGTCCCGTCGTGGGGCCCGCCGAGCGGGAGCAGCCGGCCCAGGTCAAGCTGGCTTCGTACTGCCTGCGTCAACGCCTCGGTCACTGGCCTCTCACCCTTCTCCACGGCCGCGGTTCTCTTCCCGCGGCGCTCTGCCCGGAGTGTCCGCGAGAGCTCGGGGCAGGGGCCTCAGGCCACTCGTCGGACCACCCGTCTCACGCTCTATACCAGGCAAAAGGTACTAAAAAGAATATAATCCGAGTGAAGGGTGCTCTGTGGCCTTGCGAGGGAGGAACATCCCGATGACTGAGAAAACCGGCGTCAGGCTCGGCGCTGCGCCCGGTTCTCGCGGCCGGACGACCGTCGCCGATGTGGTGGTCGAGAAGATCGCCGGAATGGCGGCACGGGACGTACGCGGCGTCTATGCCCTCGGCAGCGGATTCGCCCGCTCGATGGGATCCATGCGAGAGCGGATGCCCGGCGCCGGCAGCGGCAAATCCGCCACGCGCGGGGTCAGTGTCGAGGTCGGAGAGCTGCAGGCGGCCATCGATCTGGAGCTCGTCGTCGACTACGGCGTCTCGATCACGGACGTGGCCGCCGCGGTGCGGGAGAACGTGATCTCCGCGGTGGAGCGGATGGCGGGTCGGGAAGTCGTGGAAGTCAACATCATGGTCAGCGATGTGAAGCTGCCCGACGAGGAGGACGAAGGGGAGGAGCGGCAGCGGATCCAGTAGCCGGGCGGCAGCCCGCTTGAGTGAAGGAGCGCGAAATGAGCAGGGCCGTGGTGGGCTTGATGGCCGGAATGGCGCTGGGTTTCGCCGCGTATTTCGGTGACTTCTGGGCTTTCCTGCTGGTGCTGGGGCTGGGCCTCGTCGGTCTCGTCATCGGGCGGTTCATGGAGGGTGATCTCGAACCGGGCGACTTCGTCCGCCGCCGGGACCGGCAGGAGCGGATCCGCGACGACCGGCGACAGGCTCGGGGAGACTGGCGGCGGTGAGCGGGGAAGCCGATGAGCGTCCGGGCGTCCCCCGCGGGGAGCGCGGGGCGACCGCCGTCACCGACCGGGTCGTCGCGAAGATCGCGGCCCGGGTGGCCCGCGAGGCGCTGAGCCGGTTCGCCGAGTCGGCCGGCCACGTACCACCCGGTCGCCGGACGCCACACGTGAGCACATCCGTACGGCGGGCGCCGGAACGGACCAGCGCAGAACGGGACGCCGAGTCCGCCGCCGGACGGCAGGCGGTGCTCGGCGAGGCACGGCTGCACATCACCGTCGAGCTCGGCTATCCGTCCGACATCGGGGCGCAGTGCGCCGCGGTGCGCCGGGAGGTCACCGAGCGGATCAGGGCATGGGCCGGCATGGAGGTGTCCGACCTCGCGGTATCGGTCGAGCAACTGCACTCGGCGCATACGCGGCACACGGACCGGGAGAGGGTGAGATGAGCGTGAACACCTCGCGGCAGCCGACCGGTGACAGCGACCTCTCCTCCGGTCCGGGACAGGCGGCTCCGTCCGCCGACGGCACCCCAGGGGCGGCCGAGGGCGCTACGAAGATGATCGACGGATCAGGCCGGTCGGCGCACCGTTTCTGGTCGTCGCGGCGGATCCCCGCGGCCTTGGCAGCCCTGCTGTCCGCCGCGGCCGTCGGATTTCTCCTCTACGACGTGGTCGCGGTGCGGGCAGGCCGGAATGCGATGCGTTGGCGGCGGCGGCTCGCCGAGGAACTGGCCACACGGCCCCTGGACGACGTCTGGATGATCGTCGGGGCCGCGGTGGCGATGGCCCTCGGCCTGTGGCTCTTCCTCCTGGCGGTGGCGCCGGGACTGCGCCGGCTGCTGCCCATGCGGCGGCCCACCGGCATCCCCGGGACAGAGGACGTCCGAGCCGGGCTCGACCGCCGTGCGGCCGCCCTGGTTCTGCGCGACCGGGCCATGCAGGTGCCCGGTGTCCAGTCGGCACAGGTCGATGTCGGCCGCCGGAAGGTAAAGGCCCAGGCACGGGCACATTTCCGCGATCTTGAGGAAGTCCGCGGGGACCTGGACGCCGAGCTGGGCGAAGCCGTGACGTCCTTGGGCCTGGCCCGGCAACCCACACTGGCCGTGCGCGTCCGGCGCCCAAAGAAGGGCTGAGGTGATCAGATGCTCAAGACGGCGAACCGGGTGCTGCTCGCACTGCTCGGCCTCGGACTGTTCGCCCTGGGCGGCGGCGTGCTGCTGGGCGCACTGGACCTGCAGCGCCACTGGGATTTCGACGTGCCGGGCTGGTGGCCCTTCCGTGGGCCGGACGATGTGGTGCTGGGCACCGAGGGACGCACCCGGTGGCGGGAAGAAGGCTGGTGGTGGCCGACCGTCATCGCGGTGCTCGCCGTGCTGCTGGCCCTGCTGCTGTGGTGGCTTTTCGCGCAACGCAGACACCGCCTGGACCGTGCCCTCGTCGACAGCGAAGACGGCGTGCCGGCCCGGCTCAACGGCCGCACGCTGGAGAGGGTCATCGAGGAAGAGGCACAAGCCCTGGACGGGGTCTCACGGGCCCACGTCCGGCTGACGGGCCGACGTACCGCTCCCACCGCACGCGTACGGCTGCTGCTGGAGCCTCACGCGGACCCAGCGCGGACTCTGGGACGACTGAGCCGCGAACCACTCGCACACGCACGAGACTCGGCCGGCCTGGACCGTCTCCCCTCGAAGGTCCGACTCCGGGAAGCCCGCCACCGCGCCGAACGCGCCACCTAGGGTCTTTCGTTTGGATCAGGCCGGATCAGGGAGCGGGGTCCGGTGCCGTGCATCGCAAGGCGGAGGAAGGTGGCAGGCCGGGGCCCTGCCGACCGACGACAACGCGGCGAGGCGCGGTGCCGGGGCCCGCGAGCCCGGCATGATCCAAACGAAAGGCCCTAGGACCCCCTGGGCTAAAGCAGGCAGGCCGGTACGCCACCCGGGCGCAAGATCGACGCCGACGCCGAGCGGCTGAGGATGGAGTCCCGCCTCAACGACGGCTCCTGAATGGTGCGTAGAGCCACTGCTACCCATCGGTCGGCCTGCGGCGCCGAGTGCGCGTCGAACGATGCCCGCAGCGCTGGCTGCGTCTCCTCGGTGAGGTCTTCGGTCCAGCACTCGCACCAGTAGCCCCACTGTGGCTTGTCCGTCAGCACGGGTGTTCTCCTGGGCGAGGGGCCGTGAAGAGTTCCGCGGTGACTGTGCGGCCGCTGTCGCTGTTGCGGACGACGATCCGGTGGGCGATCGCGTTGACCATGGCCAGGCCGCGGCCGTGCTTCCCCGCCGAGCTGCTCGACGACGTCACGCGCCACCTCCAACAGTTCGCCGAGTTCGATCGCGCAGCCGCGCAGCCGCGCAGCCGCGCAGCCGCGCAGCCGCGCAGCTAGCTCCGGCTCGTGCTCGCTGGGCGGTCTGGAGCCCAGTCCCAGTCGCTGGGATCCGTCGCTGTCCGGCGACGTTGATGTCACCTGGTGATGTCAGACCGTGGGGTATTCGTTCGGCAGAGGGGCGCGTACGAACTTGGTGCGTCGCTCGTCGCTCGCCCCCAGAGCACGGAAATTGCTTCGGGCTTCCGTGAGGCTGAGCCGGCCGTTGGGACCGCCTCGCACCCGGTCAGCATCGTCGTCGTCCTGGCCGTCATCCTCCCAGAAGCACACGGGGCAGATCTCGAAGCAGCCGCGCTCATCGAGCGTCAGGAAGCCGCAGCAGGGACAGGGATACGGGCCGTCCTCGGCCTTCCCATGGATGTTGACGAACGGAGTGACCACCACGGCATCCTGCCCTGCCGTGCCGCCAACCGCGAGCGAGTACATAGGCACTGCTCAGCCGGGCCACGAGCCTGGCAAGCCGTGACGATGTAGAAGCGGTTGCCCGAGGCCCAGCACGTTCTGGCATGACCTCTTGGTCCCGAGGCAACTTGGGTGGGGGCTCTGCCTTGGGCCGGTGTGCTCCTCACCTGCGCTGATGGTCCGCAGGCGTCCGCGCTTGTCCGCCGTTGTTCGTGGGCGTTGTTACGCAGTTAGACACTCACGACCGTGAGGCCGGAAGGCGGTGAGTAGCCGACGGGGACGTTGACGGCCAGTCCAGAACAGGCGGGCCGCTGTCCATCAGCTGCTGGACAGCGGCCCCCCCGGGTCCTGATCTGCTGACCAACCTCATCCTTATCAGGTCGGTCACAGGCATTGATCAGCCACGAATCTTCGCCGTTGACCGGAGGCTGGAGGTCCGTCGAGACTCGGCAGTGACCGGGCTGGTTCGTGTCTGTTGGTGTCAGCTGCTGATGTCACGGGCCGGGGCGGTCGGGCTCATCGACAGTCCCGAATCAGGAACCGTGAGATGGACATCAACGCAGACGGCGACACCGGGGGCTCGCGGACAAGGAGTCGACGCAGGGTGCCCCACGCTCGAGACATGATCCGTCGGACTGGCCACTAGCCGACCTCGTACTGGCCGACCTCCAGGAAGTGGCGCAGCGCTTCCGGGGTGTTGTCGTCGAGGGCAGCGCCGGCCGCTGCGCGCAGGGCGTCGCTGATGTTGGGGTCGGCGAGGAGCCGGAAAATGGCGACCCGGTCGTCCTCGGCCTGGGCCAGTCGGTAGCCCGTCTCCAGCCAAGCGCGCGTCTGCTGGGGATTGTTTTTGTCGAGAAGCTGGTTGACTTCCGCAAGGACGCGCTTGCCGCTGTCCGGGTCGGCGAGAATCCTGGCGAGCGCGACCCGGTCGTCCTCGGCCTGGGCGAGTGGGTAGCCCGTCTCCAGCCAAGCGCGCATCTCCTCCACGGTGCCGCTGTCGAGGAGCGCGTTCGCCTCCCGGATCACGCGCTTGCCGCTGTCGGGGTCGGCGAGGATGCGGGATATCGCCACCCGCAGGTCGTCCGCACTCATCTCGTCGTAGGGCGAGCTGGCCGTCGCGACGGTGACTGCGGGGGCGATGGAGGCGGCCATGGACGGCGTAGCGAGTAACAGCGCCGGGGCAAGAGCGCCTGCGGCCACAGCAAGGATCACACGAGTCGATCTCATGAGGTCAACCACCTTTGTCATCTTGAAGGAGTGCGGTGCGGGGATTCTCCCAGAAGGGGATGGGCTGGCGCAGTGCCTTGATCACTCAGCCTTCGCCGATCCCGCTTGCCGGTGGCTCGCATCACTGCGGCTGCAGTACTAGCGGGCACGGGTGCACCCGCTAGCCACCCTTGTTGACCGCTGCCTACCCCTGTATCTGGCACGGCTGTGGCACGGCGACCTCTTCGTCCCGAATAAGGTCAGGGCGAGATCAGCACAAGGGGCGCAAGGCATTTGTGCAGGTCAGATCTTCGCGGAGCAAGGTGTTGTTGTCGGGACGGCTAAAGTTCGCACGTCCAGCGGCTGGTCGTCCTGTGTGTTCGTCAAGAGGGCCTGCGCCCTCGTACTCGTAGAGCCCGTCTTCCCGCCAACCGGCGGAGCACCCTCCGTAGTCTGAGACTTGGGCATAGAGAACAATGTGTGAACTAGTTGGCGAAGGCGCGATTCCACGGATGACGGACGTCCCGTAATCCCGATTGATGAGCCTCCGGTCGGCAAAGTCCCCCCGCCGGTAGCGCCAAATCTCCGGGTTCTTGAGCGGTGAACTGATCCCCACGGTCTACCCAACTTCAGCTCGGCGTCATCGAGTTCATCACGCTAACGTCAGCCACTGACAACGCTTGCGGACGCGGGGCCTACGGAACCAACGACCTCTTCGTCCCGAAGCAACTGGGGCGGGCCCTCGACGTGCGGCCTGTGCACCTCTCGCCTGGTGCGATGGTCCGTAGGCATGCGAGGTTGTCCGCCGCTGTACGTAGGCGTTGTCACGCAGTTGGACACTCACCCCGGCAGCTGGGCAAAGGTTCATGTGTCAGCCAAGCGGAACTGGACGATGGCAATATCATCGGCGGGGGCGATGTCGGGGTAGTGGTACCGCAGCCTGTCGTGTAGTTCTTCAAGATCGCGGAATCCGTCAGCGATGGCGTCCTGCTCGGTCAGCTCGTCGACCTTTTTTGAGATGATCTGCGTTACGACACCCTGTAGCACCACCTCCTCATCCAGCTCGAAGACCATGTTGACCGGCCCCGTGGCAACCGGATCACGGAAGCGAACGGTCGTCGTCTTCCGTCCGGTGCGGACGGCGGCGAGATAGTCCCGATGGAAATACATGGACTGCCTCGCCGTCGCGTGGCAGCCCGGTTCAGAGGAAGCGGCCTGATCGGCCCATACGTAGCTGTGCGGGAGGAGGCCCGCTATGGCGATGCTGCGAACCCCGTCGGCCGTGGGCACCAGGACGCGGATGTCTGGATGGTGGTCGAGAAGGACTTGTCGATCACGGCCACACGGCGCGAGCACACCGCGGCCCCTGTCGCCGACAGCAACAATGGTTGCCAGCTCACGCGCCCCTGCCGCACGGGCATGCCCCAGTGCCACGAGCTCTGCACAGGGTCCGCCAGTGAAGTGGTAGAGGTTGATGCCACCGAATATCCGTCCTCGCGCATCTCGGACAGCGGCTCCAACCGTGTGCACCTCTCCGTCGCTGTTGGCCTCCACAACGCGCTGGGCGAACTCGACCAGCTCCATGTCTTCTTCTGTCGGCAATTGCAGGATGCTGTCCACGCCCAGCACCCTACGGCTGGCACTTGGGGGCGACGGACCCACGGGTGCATTGTGCGTGAGGTCGGCGGAGTCTCAATGACTGGGTCAAGCCGATGGTGCGCCGCCCATCAGTGAGGACGGCGCACCGTCTCCTTGACTGGACATGCCAGACTGCGGCCGTGGAGGAGATCTACCAACTGTGGTTGGCAGCGGTGCCGAGCGCCATACCCGAGGACGAGGCTCGCATCCATTGGAACTGTAAGGACGACCCGACGCCGGCTCTGGACGAGGGCTTGCGTTGCGCCTCCTACCTGTACGTCGGTTCCTGGGGTGACGAGCACGAGCCGGAGAACCTGCACGCGGGTCAAGGACACTGACCCGCATGGGCCACAGCAGCTCGCGCGCCGCGCTGATCTATCAGCACATGACCAGTGATCGTGACCGGGCCATCGCGGATCGGCTGGGGGCCATGATCCGCGAGGGTGGGGGAGAGGCCACCAGCTAGGGAATGTGGATTCCGCGTGGACTCCAGTGGCACGCGTGTGGCACGACCTCGAACAAGACGAAGGGCCAGCCGGGGAGGAAACTCCTCCTGAGCTGGCCCTTTAGTCTGTGCCCCCGGCAGGCTTCGAACCTGCGACACCCGCTTTAGGAGTTCGATCAACGCCCGCCCCTTGGGCCGTCGTCGGTAGGTCCGACGGTCGTCCGAAGATGTTGCTGTATGCCGCCGTCCGGCCCTGTTGATGTCAGAGTTGGATGTCAGCGAAACAGCTCCGATGCTGGGCAGACCTCCAACGGATCGCCTGGTCGGTCCGCCTACTGCCACTACATGTGCACCGCCACGAAGTCCGGCAGCTCCGTCGGCCGTCGTCGTCCTGCCCGGCGAGCACCAGGCCGCGCGACAACAGGGCTGTTGCACTCGGGACAGGGGGGAGCATCGTCGGGCAAGGGAGATCTATTCCGGGCGCGCCTGGATGGCGTGTGCCTGGACCGGCGCGATCGTCAGCGCGAGGCCCTGGCCCCGTCGGTTCTCGGCCGCTCCGGTCCGCAAGTGTTGCGGCCCGTGGGCGAGCAGCTCTGCCGAAGCCCGGGCTCTGGTTTGCGTACGACGACAACGGCGCCGTTCACCGTCGCTGAGACCGGTGCCCGCCGTGCCGGTGGGCGTTGCCGGATAAGCCTGTTCCGCGCCCGCGTTCGGCCTCGACACGTCCAACAGCTCCTCGACCAGCGTGCGCAGCACCCGGGCCGGGTCCCGCATCAGATCGGGCGCCTTGCTTCCGGGCCTCGCAGCCTGAGCGGTGTGCGGCTGAGCGGCTGCCATGTCCAGCGAGTCCTGGTGCGGTCACCGCCCCGGTGGCCTGTGCGACGGCTGTGACGTGTCTCACCGGAACTCGCCCGCACCGGCCGTCAGTTCAAGACGTGACCACAGATATGCGAACCCGGGTGCGAAACGGAGATCCGGACGCCTTCGCGGAACTCTTCGACGCGTGCGCCCGCGCGGTGTACAACCACGCCTTCCGGCTGACCGCCGACTGGTCGCTGGCCGAGGACGTGATGTCGACGACCTTCATGGAGGCGTGGCGGCGCCGGGCATCGGTCGAGGCCGAGGGCGGCTCGCTGCGGCCGTGGCTGCTGGGCATCGCCACCAACGTCGCCCGCTCCCACCACCGCAGCAACCGCCGCTACCGCAACGCGGCGAGCGCCGCGGCCGCCGCGCACGCCGCCGAGGAACGGGTCGAGGACCACGCCGAGGAGACCGCCGGACGCCTGGACGACCGGCGCCGTATCAACGCCACGCTTACCGCCCTCAGCCTGCTCAAGCGCCCCGAGCGCGAGGTCCTGACGCTGTGCCTGTGGGAGGGGATGGAGTACGCCGAGGCGGCCCGCGCCCTCGGTATCCCGGTCGGCACCGTCCGCTCCCGCCTCTCCCGCGCCCGCTCCAAGCTGCGCAAGCTCGCCGACGCGCAACTGCTCGGAGAAAAACGGGAACCCACCCGCACGAACCGGCAGATAACAGGTGATCGCGGATACGCGGTCCGGTCCGCACAGGAAGGAAACCGATGAACGCCAGCCCCTCCCACCGGCCCCACCACCCGGCCGAGTGGACGGAGACGCAGAGTCTGCTGCCCTCCGCCGAGCGGGATCTGCCGGCGGGCCGCCACCAGTTCCACAAGGAGCAGATGATGGCCCGGATCCACGAAGACCTCCGCACCTCCTCCCGTACGTCCGCTGCCTCTCCGGTCGCGCCCGTGAAGCGCTCCAACCCGTTCCTGCGCCGTATGATCCTCCTGCCCGCCGCGGCCTTCGCCCTGGCCGGCGCGGTCGCGGGCGGCCTCGCCCTCACCGGCGGCGGGACCCACGGCGGCAAGACCGCCCTGGCCACCGGCCCCGCACTGACCACCAGGATCGGCGTCGCCGACCCCAAGGGCGCCCCCCAGCTCCTCGAACGCATCTCCCTGGCCGCCGCCGACACCTCCGCGCCCACCCCGCGCAAGGGCCAGTACATCTACATCGCCTCGAAGGTGGCCGACAGTTACATCAAGGTCGACGGCGACAAGCGTGAGGCGGTCAGCAACGAGCTGCGCTCCCGCCAGGTCTGGAACTCCCTCGACGGCAGGGACGGTTGGCTGATCGAGGCCGGCGAGACCAGCGACAAGGGCATCACCCTGAAGAGCGACACCCCGTTCAGCGGCGCCTACAACGCCCTGGCCGCGCTGCCGACCGACCCCGACACGCTGCTGCAGCGGATCTACCGCGCGTCGGACGCCGTCCGGGACCCCGAGGTGCCGCGCGACCAGGCCGCCTTCGTCGCGATCGGCGATCTGCTGACCGAGAGCTACCCGCCCGCCGAGGTCGGCGCCGCCCTCTACAAGGCCGCGGCCAAGATCCCCGGCGTCGTCGCGGTGGATGACGCGGTCGACGCCATGGGCCGGCACGGAGTCGCGATCGCGCGGGAGAACCCCATCGCCGGCGAGCGCACCGAGTGGATCTTCGACAAGAAGACGCTGCGGTTCCTCGGCGAGCGCATCGTGGTGGTCAAGGCCACTGCGGGCAATCCCCTCAAGGTCGGTACCGTCACGTTCACCAGCGCGATCACCGAGCGCGCGGTCGTCGACGCCAGCAAGCAGGTCCCCGGGCAGGCGAGCTGAATGCGCGACAGAACCACGAGCGCCTCGCTGGCCGCCCTGCTGGTGGCGGGGCTGATGACGGGCGCCTCGGTGGCGGCCACGGGCTCCGGCCTCGGCTTACGGACGCAGGACACCGCCACCGTCGCGGCGCCCGGCGGCTCCGCCCTCGGCGCGCGGACCGCGGGCTCCGCCTCCGCGGCCGGCCGGTACGTCACCCTCCTCACCGGCGACCGGGTCCGGCTGGACGCCCGGGGCCGGGTGACGGGCGTACGGCGGGCACCGGGCCGTGAGCACGTCCCGGTGTCCGTGCGCGGCGTCGGGGGCGATCAGTACGTCGTTCCCGCCGACGCCGCCGCCCTGATCGGCCAAGGCGTCCTGGACATGCGGCTGTTCGATGTAAGCGGCCTGATACGCGCCGGCTACGACGACACCCGGCGCGGCACGCTCCCGCTGATCGTGTCGTACGAGGGCAAGTCCGCCCAGCGCAGGAGCACCCAGAAGTCACTGGTCGCGGACGCGGACGCCACCGTGAGCCGGGAGCTGCCCAGCGTGGCGGGCGCCGCGATCACCGTGCCCAAGGCCGGGGCCGACGACATGTGGCAGGCCCTCACCGAGGAGCAGGGAGTCGCGCGGGTCTGGCTGGACGGCCGGTTCAAGGCGCCGGCGGACGAAGACGGCGCGAAGGCCGGGGAGGCGGGCGGCGGCGTCGCGCAGATCGGCGCCCCGACCGCCTGGGCGGCCGGATACGACGGCAAGGGCGTCAAGGTCGCCGTCCTGGACACCGGCGTCGACACCACACACCCGGACCTCGCCTCGGCGGTGAAGGCCTCGAAGAACTTCACCGGCACCGGCAGCACCGACGACATGGCCGGCCACGGCACCCATGTGGCCGCGACGCTGGCGGGCTCCGGCGCACGGTCCGGCGGCCGGTACAAGGGCGTCGCGCCCGGTGCCGGAATCCTCAACGCCAAGGTGCTGGACGACAGCGGCGAGGGCAGCGACTCCAGCGTCATCGCCGGCCTGGAGTGGGCCGCCGGGCAGGGCGCCAAGGTGGCCAACCTCAGCCTGGGCCAGGCCGACACCCCGGGGGAGGACCCGGTCGAGGCGGCGGTGAACGCCCTCTCGAAGAGCACCGGCATGCTCACCGTCGCCGCGGCCGGCAACGAGGGCCCCGACGCGGGAACCGTCGACTCCCCGGGGTCCGCGGAGTCGGCGCTCACCGCGGGCGCCGTCGACGGCGAGGACCGGCTCGCCGACTTCTCCAGCACCGGCCCGACCGCCGACAGCGCGCTGAAACCGGACCTCACGGCGCCGGGCGTGGCCGTCGTCTCGGCGAGGGCGGCGCACGGCCACATGGGCGACCCGGCCGCCGACGGCTATGTCTCCATGTCCGGTACGTCGATGGCGACGCCGCATGTCGCGGGGGCGGCCGCGATCCTCGCCCAGCGGCACCCCGACTGGACCGGCGCACGGATCAAACAGGCGCTCACCGCGTCCACCACCCCGACCACCGGCGCGACCGGCTACCAGCAGGGGACGGGCCGGCTCGACGTGTCCCGGGCACTGGAGGGGGCGGTGGCGAGCGAACAGACCTCCGTGTCCTTCGGCAAGCAGCGGTGGCCCCACACCGACGACCGGCCGGTCACCAAGCACATCACCTACCGCAACGACGGCGACCACCCCGTCACCCTGGACCTGACGGCCACCGCGACCGGCCCCGGAGGCAGCACGTCCCCCGAAGGCATGTTCACGCTGAGCACCACACAGCTCACCGTCCCGGCGGGCGGCACCGCCGACGTCGACCTCACCGCGGACACGCGCGTCGAGGCGGCGGACGGCGCCTACTCGGGCACGCTGGTCGCCACCGCGCGGAACGGCGCCGAACCCGCTGCCGTACGGACCGCCTTCGGCGTCGTACGCGAGGCCGAGGCACACGACCTCACCCTGAAGTTCCTCGACCGCGGCGGCAAGCCCGTGAGCGCTCCGCTGACCGAGATCCTCGGGTACTCGGGCACGTACTGGACCACGAACCTCAAGGACTCCGAGCAGATCTCCAAGGGCGTGTACCGGGTGCGGGTCCCGCGCGGCGACTACGTCGTGGACACCGTGATGGACGACGCCAGGGGCACCTCCGCGCTGGTCCGGCCGAGGCTCTCGCTGACCGGGGACACCACGGTCGTCTTCGACGCGCGCAAGGCGAAGCCGGTCCGGATCACCGCGCCGCAGGGCGCGAAGATGTCCGACGGCCAGCTCAACCTCGCCGTGGGCACCGGAGACACCGGGAGCGAACCGCACAACAGCACCCTGTTCTGGGGAACGTTCAAGAACCTGCGCACAGCGACCCTGGGACCGACCGCCCCGGCCGGGAGGCTCAGCACGCAGCTCGGCGGCCTGTGGCAGAAGGGCAGCACCACCTACCACCTGCTCCATAACCTGCCCGACCGCTTCCCCACCGGCTATCGGCACACCACGCGCATGAACGAACTGGCCCTGCTGAAGCGTAACTTCGGCTCGTCCGTCGCGCACCGCAAGGGCATCGTCAACGTCCTGTGGAGCGGCCCCACCCTGTCGCTGGGCACGGTGAGCGACCCCTTCCCGCTGCCGACGACCGCGAATATCTACGTCACCACGCCCAAGGGCTTCAAGTGGACGGCCAACCTGGGCCAGCGAAACGCCTCCGGAGACGACGAGGACGTCTTCTACGGCACGGAGAGCGCGAGGTCGTATCAGGCGGGCCGGACCTACGCGGCCACGTACAACGTCGGTGTCTTCAGCCCGATCACCGGCGGCCCGTACGGCGCACAGCGCGACGGCGACACCCTGGACCTGTGCGTCCCCGACCTCGCCGACGGGAGCGGACACCCCGCCTTCTCCACAGCGAAACGCCACACCACGGTCACCGCGGACGGCAGCACCCTGCTCGACAACGACGGCGACCTCTGCCAGACCGTGGAGAAGCTCCCGTCCGTCCCGGCCCGCTACACGATCCGAACGAACCTGACCCGCCCGCCAGGCGTGGCCACGACCACGAGCCGCCTGACAGCGGCCTGGACCTTCACGTCCAGCCCGTCCGACTCCGGCTCGCTGCCCCTCTCCACGGTCCGCTTCCACCCGAAGCTGACCCCGACCGGCACGGCCCCCGCAGGCCGCCGCACCACGATCCCCCTCTCCCTCCAGGGCCCGGCGGCCACTGACCTGAAATCCCTGACGGTGAAGGTCTCCTACGACGCCGGCAAGACATGGTCCCCCGCCCCGGTGACCACCACCCACGGCAAAAGGACCCTCACCCTGACCCACCCGGAAAACGCCCGCTCGGTCTCCCTCAAATCCACCCTGACCGACACCACCGGCAACACCTACGCGGTGACGATCCTGAAGGCATACCTCCTGACCTGACGTGGTCTAGACACTCCTCGACGCGGTCACGCATCATCTGGAGCACTTCGCCGCTGCCGACCGAGACACACGTCTTCGTCGATCCGCAGAGGCGGGCAATTGCGGCGGAGGGACGACTGGGGGAAGGCTCGGAAGGCTGCGGGTGTCACGGCCGAGTTGCACTTCCACGACCTTCGGCACACGGGCAACACGCTCGCCTCGACGGCGGGAGCCAGCACCCGGGAGCTGATGACGCGCATGGGCCACAGCAGCTCCCGAGCCGCGCTGATCCACCAGCACATGACCAGCGACCGGGACCGGGCCATCGCCGACCGGCTTGGGGCCATGATCCGGGGCGGCGGGGGAGTGGCCACCCCCGAGCCCTCTGAAAAGGATCGGGCGGGCTCGTAGTGGAATGGATGTGGCACGGCGCCTGAAATGGCCAAGGGCCAGCCTGGGAGGAAACCCCTCCTGAGCTGGCCCTTCTGTCTGTGCCCCCGGCAGGATTCGAACCTGCGACACCCGCTTTAGGAGAGCGGTGCTCTATCCCCTGAGCTACGAAGGCGGAGCTTGCGTGCAAGCCTGCTGGTCAAGTGGTCCCCACGACAACTGCCGGGAAAGACCCGGCACGGATGTCGCCGGCACCCCAGCTGACTCATGACAGGGTAGCGGATGCGTCTGCTTGGGGGATGACGCAAGGTGCCTGTGCCCTGCTCCGGCTGGGGAAGTCCGCAGGGGCGCGCGGGAGGCTTCGGCCAGGGCGTGTGCCGAAAGTGGATCTTGATCGTGGGATGATCTTGGTTCATGGCGCGTGGAGATTTTGACGGACGAGCAGTGGGCGGTGCTGGAGCCCCTGTTGCCGAGGGGCAAGAAGCTCGGCCGACCGCCGATATGGATCAGGAGGCGGCTGGTTGACGGCATACGCTTCCGGGTCCGTACCGGCATCCCTTGGCGGGACATGCCGCAGGAGTACGGACCCTGGGGCCGGGTGTACGACCTGTTCCGTCGGTGGCAGCGCAACGGCACCTGGCAGCGGATCTTCACAGCCCTGCAGGTCCGGGCCGATGCCAAGGACCTGATCACCTGGGAGATCAACGTTGACTCCACCATCGTCCGTGCCCACCAGCATGCCGCCGGGGCACGAAAAAGGGGGACCTGCAGAAGGAGCCGCCCGGCGGCGTCTCCACCGAGCCGGGCGACCACGGCCTTGGGCGCTCGCGCGGCGGCCTGACCACCAAGCTGCACCTGGCCGTCGAGCAGGGCCAGAAGCCCATGTCCATCGTGATCACCGCCGGGCAGCGCGGCGACTCCCCGCAGTTCGAGGTCGTCCTGGGGCGCATCAGGGTGCCCCGACTGGGGTCGGGCAGGCCACGCACCCGGCCCACGCGGGTGCGCGCCGACAAGGCCTACGCCTCCCGTAAGAACCGCGCCTACCTGCGCAGACGCGGGATCCACTGCACCATCCCGGACAAGGCCGATCACATCCGCAACCGCAAGAAACTCGGCTCCTGCGGCGGCCGTCCGCCGAAGTTCGACCGGGAGGACTACAAAGCTCGGCACGCGGTTGAGTGCGGCATCAATCGACTCAAAAGGCACCGAGCTGTGGGAACAAGGTACGACAAGCTCGCGGTCCGCTACGAGGCGACCGTCCTCGTAGCGGCGATCAACGAGTGGCTGTGAACAGGGATAGAGGCGTCCCTGGCTCAGGCCCGCGCGCCACCGTCGACCCGGAGGACCGTGCCGGTCACGTAGGAGGAGCGGTCGCTCAGCAGCCAGGCGGCGGCCTGCGCGATCTCCTGCGGGTCGGCCGCGCGGCCCAGCGGGGTGTGCGCCGTGAGCCGCTCTCGGAGACCGGGTGATCCCTTTTCCCAGGTGCTTATCATCTCGGTCGCCGTGTTGCCGGGGGCGATGGCGTTGACGCGGATGCCTTCCGGGCCGTAGGTGACGGCAGCCGACTCGGTGAGGCTGTTGACCGCCCGTTTCATCGCGCCGTAAACGGGCAGCTCGGGGTTGCCCATCAGGCTGCCGACAGATGAGTTGTTGACGATGGCGCCGGTCCCGGCGGTGGTTCGGATGGCGGCGATCTCGGCGACCATGGCCAGCCAGACGCCCTTGAGGTTCACGTCGTAGAGGCGGTCGAAGTCGGCCTCCGGCAGCTGGTGCATCGGGCCGGGCTGCTGGATCGTCGCGCCGTTGTTGAAGGCGATGTCGAGGCGGCCGTAGACGTTCACGGCGCGGTCCACAGCGGCGCGCACGCCGGCCGCGTCGGCCAGGTCGCACACCACGTACTCCGCGGTGCCGCCCGCCGCCCGGATCTCCGCGGTCACCGCCTGCAGCTGGTCCTCCGTCCGGGCCGCGAGAAGCACTCGGGCGCCCTCGCGGGCGAAGAGCCGAGCCGCGGCGGCTCCGATGCCGCGTCCGGCACCGGTGATGAAGGCGACCTTGTTGGCCAGCAGGCCCAGGGCGGCAGGCGTGGTGGATGTGCCGGTGACAGGTGTGTTGTCCATGGCGCCAAGCCTGCGCCCGTCCGCGAAGCGCAACCAGGCACCGGCGGTACCTGGATCCGCGGCCCGGCGCCCCCGCACACTGGAGAGGTGGACCGACGACAACTGGCCGACTTCCTGCGCAGCCGACGCGAGCGGATCACCCCTGCCGAGGTGGGGCTGCCCGCCGGACCGCGCCGCCGCACCCCGGGCCTGCGCCGTGAGGAGGTGGCGCAGCTGGCGTACATCTCGACCGAGTACTACACACGGCTGGAGCAGGCCCGGGCGCCGCACCCGTCGCACGAGGTGCTGGCCGGACTGGCTCGGGCCCTGCGCCTGACGGACACCGAACGCGACCATCTCCATCACCTGGCCGGCACACCGCCGCTCCCGTCGGCCGGGCCCTCGCGCCAGGTACGGCAGAGCATCCTCGACCTGCTGCACCGACTGCCGCAGGCCGCGGCGACCGTAACGTCCGCGACCTTCGAGGTACTGGCCTGGAACGATCTGGCGGCAGCCCTGATGGAGGACTTCTCCGCCCTGCCGCGACGCGACCGCAACCTCGTGCGCCGTGTCTTTCTTGGCCCGCACACGCAGGGGCAGCGGCTGTACGGAGTGTCGGACGCGGACGCCTTCGCCCGCATCTCGACGCAGCGGCTGCGCGCCGCCGCCGCCCGCTACCCCGACGATCCAGAGGTCGCCGAGCTGGTAGCCGAACTCCTCGACGGAAGCGAAGAGTTCACCCGCCTGTGGCAATCCCACGACGTGTCCGCCGAGCTCACCCTGTGCAAGACCTTCCAGCACCCGCTGGTCGGCCCCGTCACCGTCAACTGCGACGTCCTCGACATCACCGACCGCGACCAGCAGGTCGTGATCTACACCGCGGTCCCAGGCTCGCCCTCCGAAGAGGCGCTACGGCTGCTGTCGGTCATCGGCACACAGCGCATGGACATCACGCGCTGAGCCACACCGGCCGCACTTCAACGTCCCCTGATGTGGACCGACGCCGGTCAGCATCGCCCGCGCGCTTCTGAGCCCTGCCCTGCACGGCACGGCCCCTGAGCAACCACTTTCGACACACGCCCTAGGCGGGGGGCTGGGGGGTTTCGGGAGCGGGGGGCAGGGGGTCGGCTACGAAGGTTCCCAGCCCGACTTCGCCCCGCGTCCAGCCCTGTTCCCGCACGTGGCGCATGGCCTTCGCCGCTGTCGCGTTCACCACGCCGAACTCCTGGGAGATTTCCAGGGTGGACGGGACGCGGCTTCCCGGTGGGTACGTGCCGTCCTGGATGCGTCGGGTGATCTCCGCTGCGATTTGCCGCCACAGCGGGCGTGTGCGGTCAAGGTCCATGGTTTCAGCGTGGGTGACCATGGCATTCTGCGCATCCGTGGTTATCCGTGGTTATCCACGGTATGTTGTGCCGGAACACAGAACGGCCCCGACGGGAAGCTGCTACTTCCTCACCGGGGCCTGAGCCGACTGAGTAGGAGTCGACCTATGCGCAGCCTACTGGCCGCGATCCTGAGCCTTTTCCTGCCTCCCAGCGGAGCGCACCGCGCCACCGATACACCAACGTCCCTCACCGTCTGTCCGCCTGTTCCCGCCCATCCGTCCGCCCATCCGTCCGCCCATCCGTCCGCCCGTCTGTCCGCCCGCCGGCCCGCCCCCGCGCGTCGGCCGGGGTCGCACCCGGCGGACGTCATCGCCGCCGACGGTCTGCCCCTGGTCCGGCCGTACCTCGCCGTGTGGGAACGAGAGCGGGACGAACTCGACCGCAGGCGCCTTCAGCGGGCGCGGCGCCGGGCGGCGGTCCTCGCGACCCTGGGCCAGGACTACGTCTCGTGGGAGGCCGCTGCATGAGCAGCAACACGTGGCGGCCCCGCAGTATCGGCATCGACCCGGCCACCGGCAAGGAGGCCTTCGTGGTCGCGCGCCCGGGTGGCTTCCTGGAGACGCTGGCCGACGTGCACGCCCTGGAGGCCGCCGCTGTCCTGGTGGCGGTCGTCGGCGCCGTGCTGGAGGCGGGGGAGGTGTCGGAGGTCGAACTCGCCGCATTCGTTCCGCCGTTGCATGCGGCGCTCGACGAATGTGTCGGCATGATGGCGGACCGGGTGGGCCCGGCGCATGCCGGAGCGGAGGGGGAGTGGTGATGTAGAGGCGTGGCCCCGGCTCCGTAGGCGGATCAAGGAGGGTCCGGCCCGCTCGCCGGTGGGGCGTGTGCGGCGGCGGGTCGCTGTGAGAGGCCCGCCCCGCTCAGGCCGACGCGACGTGGGTGAAGCGTTCTGCCACGTGGAGGTCGGACTCGATGTGGCCGGCCGTCGCCACCAGTTCGGGCAGGAGGGTGTGCAGGCACTCGTCGAGGGTGCGGCGGGCCGGGTGCATCGCCGTGTTGAGAGCGGCGACGACACGGCCCGTGCGGTCGCGTACCGGAACCGCGATCGAGCGCAGGCCCTCCTCCAACTCCTCGTCGACCAGGGCGTATCCCTGGGCCCGCACCTCCTCCAGGGCGTCGGCGAGGGCCGTGGGGTCCGTCACCGTGCGGGAGGTCAGGGGGTGCAGCGGGCCCAGGTCGCGCTCGGCGGGCGGTACGTCCGCCAGCAGGACCCGGCCCAGTGACGTGGCGTATGCCGGTAGACGCGTGCCCGGGGTGATGTGGACGGTCATCACGCGGCTCGTGGCAGCCCGGGCCGTGTACTGGATCTCCGGACCGGGGCCGACCTCACCCGCACCGCCGTTCCTGCCCGGCACCAGCACCGCCAGCGAGGTCGACTCCTGGATGCGGTCCGCCAGTTCTGTCAGGTGGGGGGTCGCGATGTGGGGGAGGGAGATGCGGGAGAGGGGTGGGAAGCCGAGGGAAAGGACGCGGGGGGTGAGGGCGAAGGTGCGGTCGGTCGGGCGGGTCACCAGGCCCAGGTGCTCGTATGTGATCAGCGCTCGGCGGGCCGTCGCCCGGGCGAGGCCCGTCGCCTGCGCCACGTCCGTGAGGGTCAGCTCGGCACGGCCCTCGCCGAAGGCGGTCAGGACGGTCAGGCCGCGGGCGAGGGACTCGACGAACTCCCGGCCGAGCTCCTGCTTGGACGCGCCGGTCCAGGTCGCGAGACCCGTCGGGGCCGTCCCGGGCTGGGGGGCGGGTGCCTCGCGCAGGTCGTCCTCCATGGTCTCGACCGCCGAGCGCAGGCGGGGGAGGAGTGTGTCGCGCAGCTCGGCCGCGGTGTGCCGGCTGGTGTGGCTGACGACGCTGGCCACGCAGGCGATCCGGCCGGTGCGCGGGTCCCGTACCGGTACGGAGACCGCCACCAGGCCCGGCTCGATCAGCTGGTCGTCCAGCGCGAAGCCGTCCGTCGCGGCCTGGGCCGCGGCGCGCTCGAACTCCTCGTTCGGGGAAGGGCGTTCCCTCGGTGGTACGGCGGGAAAGCCGCGGTCCTGCGGGTCCGCCGCCCGGCGCTCGCGCCAGCGGTGCCAGTCGGGGTCCGTCCACTCCGTGGCGAACAGGGGGCCGGGGGCGGTGCGTTCGACGGGGAGCAGGTCGCCGATGCGGAAGCTGAGGGACATGGCGCGGCGGCGGGTGGCCTGGTGGATGAAGCGGATGCCGTCCCGGTCGGCGACCGCCAGCGACACCGACTCGTCGAGGTCGTCGGCGAGCGCGTCCGCGCGTTCGTCCAGCAGGGCGGGGAGGCGCAGGGACGCCAGGTAGGCGTTGCCCAGCTCCATGACACGCGGGGCCAGCACCGCGTCCCGTCCATCGAGCCGTACGTATCCCATGCGCGCGAGGGTCGCGGTGATCCGGTCCACCGTGGACCGCGCGAGACCGGTGGCCCGCTCCAGCCCACTCAGGCTCACCGTGCCCCCGGCCTCGGTCAGCTCCCGCAACACGGCGACGCCACGCAACAACGGCGTGACCGCCTCGGCCGGGGGCACGGCGGACCGGCCGCCCGCCTCCGCGGCGTCCGGCACACTCTCCACGCTCGTCTTCGCAGGCATCGACTCTCCGCTACGGCATCCACGGCACGCCTACGGTAATCCGCCCCCGCCCCCGCTGATCCGTCCCGCCCCCGCCCGGGCCGAGGGCACCTCTCATCGCCGGCCCACCCCGACCGACGTCCAGCCGACCCGCACCCCTGCCTCCCCCGCCGGAGGCCGGCCCCCTTACCGCCGAGTGACCAGCACCCTGTAGTTCCCCGCCTCCGCCGCCGCCACCGAGATGCGGATGCCGCCTCTGGAGTCGACGAAGCTCTCGCCCGGGGCGAAGGGGGCGTCGGAGAGCTCCGCGTGGACGTTGGGACTGTGGGTGCAGCCGCCGGTGTCGCGTTGGGAGTCGTACACGGTGACCGGGCCCATGCCGGTGTCGATCTCCGCGTCGACGCGGTAGATCAGGACGCCCGGGCGGCACACCGCCTCGTCGTTGCCCTCTCGGGTGCGCAGTTCGACGGCATACCCGCTGCGCCGGTTCACGGGGACGAAGACCAGCTTCGGCCCACCCGTACGAGCCAGCGGTGTCAGTGTGTACTGCGTCGTCCCGGGCAGCGCCGCGCAGCCGATCTGTGTGGCGTCCAGCCAGCCCAGCTTCCACTTGTGCCAACCGAGCAGGTCGTTGTTGGCCCCCCAGTCCTCGCTCATGATGTCCCAGTGCCCGGCCGCGCCCCCGCCCTCCTGGGTGTACAGGTCGGGGAGCCCGAAGACGTGGCCGTTCTCGTGCGGCAGGACACGGAAGCCGGTATGGGCGTAGGAGCCGGAGCCGTCGTCCTGGCGGGAGTAGACGAAGGAGGCGTTCGACACGGGGACGCCGTCGGCGACGGGCGCCTCCGCGTTGCCCGCGAAGGTCACGGACAGGACCGTGTCGAGCGCGGACGGCCCCGCGTTCGGGGTGATCAGCACGTTCAGCAGGTCGTACGCCCGGAAGTCGACCGTCGGGTCGGCGGCGGCCACGATGTCCTGGACGAGAGCGCGGTAACCGGGATCGAAGGGCGCGCCGCGCTCTATGCCGTACGCGTGAAACGGCTTCGGCATGCGCAGCCAGTCGCGGATCGGGGCCTTGGGACGGTAGTCGAGGCGGCCGTAGGAACTCGTGCGGAACCACTCCTGAGTTTGCGGGAAGAACTCGCTGAAGCGGTCGAGCGCGCTGCCCTGACCCGGCGCGTCCGGGAAGTCGACCATCACGTTCAGCGCGCGGACGACCCCGGTGGCGCGGGCGTAGCCGGGCGGGGTCGGGATGCCCTCCGACATCTGGACGACCGGGCTGCCGCTGATCATGCAGGCGCCGAGGGCGGAGGAGGGGGACACCGCGACCGGGCCCGCGCCGGCCGTCGTCGTGCTCGGGGTGAGGTGTCCGGAATCGGCCGAGGTGCTGACCGCGAGGGTCAGGGCGGTCACGGAGGCGAGGGCGGCCACGCGGCGCGGGCGTATCCGACGGCTGGTCGGCTGCGGCTGCATGCGTGGGCCCTTCCGCTCCGGGCAGCCGCCCGTCACCGGCTGCGCCCTCCCGATCACCCTGTGTCGGGGTGGTCGGGGATGCGCGTTGGAGGGGGCCGATCGTGGGGCTTCGGGCGTAGTGGCCCACCCGTGGGGTGTGACTCGGGTCACAAGAAATGGGGGGCGGTGGGGGAAATTCCGGGGACTGATTCCCCGTTTAGCTATGTGTCCGAGTGAAACGGGGATCCTCTCCCCGGATCGCCGACCCGGACAGCCCAGCCCGTTCACCTAGGAGTACGCCGTGCAGACCGCGCCCCCCGAGCAGCGCAAGGCATCCCGGCCGCGCGCCGATGCCCTGCGCAACCGGGAGCGGATCGTCGCCGCCGCCCGGGAGATGTTCACCGAGTTCGGCCCCGATGTGCCGCTCGACGACATCGCCCGCCGGGCCGGCGTCGGCAATGCCACGGTGTACCGCAACTTCCCGGACCGCGACGCGCTCGCGCGCGAGGTCGTCTGCTCGGTCATGGACCGCACCGCGCGGGCCGCCGAGATCGCCCTCGCCGAGAACGGCGACGCGTTCGAGGCGCTGGAACGCTTCGTGCACGTGGCCGCCGACGAGCGGATCGGCGCACTGTGCCCGATGCTCTCCAGCACGTTCGACGAGAACCACGCCGACCTGGTCGCCGCGCGCGAGGGGGTCGAGCGGATCATCCAGGAGGTCATGGGCCGCGCCAAGGCGGCCGGACAGCTCCGCGCCGACGTGGACGTCGGCGACCTGTTCGTCGCCGTGGCCCAGCTCAGCCGACCTCCGGCCGGTACGGCCTGCTTCAACGCCGACCGCTTCGTACACCGCCATCTTCAGCTGTTCCTGGACGGACTGCGGGCCCCGGCCCGTTCCACCCTGCCGGGCGCGGCCGTGACCTTGGAGGACCTGCGCAACTCCTGATCGCAGCACCGATCGCAGTACTGATCACAGCCCTGACTGATGCCTGACCGATGCCTGGCCGATGCCTGACCGATTAGTTCTCGGCACCACCCGAGTCACCACGCACCAGCACCACCACAGCGGCACCACACACCAGCACCACACAGCTCGCGGTCGCCTCGGCCGCCGAGTCGTCCCTGAACGACGTCCTCACGACGTTCTCTTCCGTCACGAAGTCCCGAAGTGGGTACCTCCATGTCTGAAACAGCCGTAAAGGCTCCCGGCGTCCCGGACGCCAACCGCTGGAAAGCGCTCGTCTTCATCGCGCTCGCCCAGCTGATGGTCGTCCTCGACGCCACCATCGTGAACATCGCCCTGCCCTCCGCCCAGCAGGACCTGGGCATATCCGACGGCAACCGGCAGTGGGTCGTCACCGCCTACGCCCTCGCCTTCGGCGGACTCCTCCTCTTCGGTGGCCGCATCGCCGACCTGTGGGGCCGTAAGAACGCCTTCGTCGTCGGCCTGGTCGGCTTCGCCGCGGCCTCCGCGCTGGGTGGCGCGGCCACCAACGAGGCGATGATGTTCGGCGCCCGCGCCCTCCAGGGCGTCTTCGGCGCGCTGCTCGCGCCCGCCGCGCTCTCCCTGCTCGCCGTGATGTTCACCGACGCCAAGGAGCGCGCCAAGGCGTTCGGCATCTACGGTGCGATCGCGGGTGGCGGCGGCGCCGTCGGATTCATCCTCGGCGGTGTGCTGACCGAGTACATGGACTGGCGCTGGACGTTCTTCGTCAACATCCCGTTCGCGATCGCCGCGGCGGCCGGCGCGTACTTCGTCATCCGGGAGCCGGAGGGCGGCCGCAACCGCTCCCCGCTCGACATCCCGGGCGTGGTCCTGTCCACCCTCGGCCTGGTCTCCCTGGTGTACGGCTTCACCCGCGCCGAGTCCGACGGCTGGGGCGACTCGATGACGGTCGGCCTGTTCGTCGCCTCCGCGCTGCTGCTCGTCGCCTTCGTCGTCACCGAGGCGAAGGTCAAGGCCCCGCTGCTGCCCCTGCGCGTGGTCACCGACCGCAACCGCGGCGGTATCTACCTCTCGCTCGGCATCGCCATCATCGCGATGTTCGGCACGTTCCTGTTTCTCACCTACTACCTGCAGATCGTGAAGGGCTACTCGCCGATCGAGACCGGCTTCGCCTTCATGCCGATGATCGTCGGCATGATGGTCGGCTCGACCCAGATCGGCACCCGCCTGATGACCCGGGTCCCGGCCCGGCTGCTGATGGGCCCCGGCTTCCTGGTCGCCGCGAGCGGCATGCTCCTGCTGACCCAGCTGGAGATCGGCTCGTCGTACGCGTCGACCGTTCTGCCGTCGATGCTGCTGCTCGGCCTCGGCATGGGTACGGCGTTCATGCCGGCCATGTCCCTGGCCACCCTGGGCGTCGAGCCCCGGGACGCCGGTGTCGCCTCCGCGATGGTCAACACCTCGCAGCAGGTGGGTGGCGCGATCGGTACGGCGCTGCTGAACACGATCGCCGCCTCGGCGACGACGTCGTACATCACGGACCACATCGGGGGCGCCACGTCCAAGTCCCAGCAGCAGATGGTCCAGCTGCAGGGCATGGTGCACGGCTACACCAACGCGATCTGGTTCGCCGTCGGCATGCTGGTGCTCGCCGCCGCGATCGTGGTGGTCTTCGTCAACGCCGGCCGGCCGGACGGCACCACGGTGGCGGGCTCCGGCGAGGGCGTCGAGGACGAGCTGGCGGTGCCGGTCGTCGCCCACTGACGGCGGCCGTCCCGTCGTACCCCTTCGGGCCCTTCGTGCGTACGGGGAAGGGGACGCTCCGTACGAACGCATATACGACCTGCCCCGGCTGACTGAGTGAGCGGCTCAGCGCAGCCAGGGCAGGTCCGCGCCCGCTTCGTTGGGCTGGAGTCCCTCGGCGACGATCTGCATGATCTCGCCGAGGGACTTCTGCTGTTCCGGGGTGAGCCGGTCGAACAGCGCCTGCCGTACGGCCGTCACATGGCCCGGCGCGGTCAGCCGCAGCACCTCCAGGCCGGCATCCGTCAGCACCGCGAACTGCCCGCGCTTGTCGGAGGGACAGTCCTCGCGCCGCACCCAGCCGTTCTTCTCCAGGCGGGCGACCGCGTGGGAGAGCCGGGAGCGGGTGATCTTCGACTTCATCGCCAGCTCGGTCATGCGCAGCCGCCGCCGCGGGGCCTCGGCGAGGCCCACGAGGAGGCCGTAGTAGATGTGCGGCATGCCCGCGTAACGCTGGAGCTGGCGGTCGAGATGGTCCTCGAGGAGGGTGGTGGCGTGCAGGTAGGAGCGCCAGACGCGCTGCTCCTCGGCGGTGAGCCACTGCGGCTGTTCAGCGGATGCGGGTGCCGTGTTCATGTATCCCACTGTAAAGGCTGCGTCCTTGAAACTTGAACAAACTGGCTGTACTGTGCAAGGTAAAGCTTTAGGTTTCAAGCATTGATCCTCCGAGCCCTGATCCTCCGGAAGGAGTCGCCGTCATGTCCGCCGCCACCCAGGAGCGCATGCCCGCCCTGTACCTGAGCCACGGCGCGCCGCCGCTGGCGGACGACCCGATCTGGCCCGGTCAGCTCGCCGCCTGGTCCGCCGACCTGCCGCGCCCCAAGGCGATCCTCATGGTCTCCGCCCACTGGGAGGAAGCCCCCCTCGCCCTCGGTGCCGTCCAGCCCGTCCCCCTCGTCTACGACTTCTGGGGCTTCCCCGAGCACTACTACCGCGTCCGCTACGACGCCCCGGGCGCACCCGAGCTGGCCGAATCCGTACGCAAGCTGCTGCGCGCCCCCGGTATGCCCGTGCAGGACATCCCGGACCGCGGCCTCGACCACGGCGCCTACGTCCCGCTGGTGGAGATGTTCCCCGAAGCCGACGTCCCGGTGCTCCAGGTCTCCATGCCGACCCTCGATCCGGTGAAGCTGATGGAGATCGGCCGCAGGCTCGCGCCCCTGCGTGACGAGGGCGTGCTGATCGTCGGCTCCGGCTTCTTCACTCACAACCTCGCCGCCCTGCGCCACACCGGCCCGGGTGTGCCGACCTGGTCCTCGGAGTTCGACGACTGGGGCCGCCGGGCGCTGGAGTCCCGCGACTGGGACGGCCTGCTCGACTTCCTCGACAAGGCCCCGGCCGGCCGCTACGCCCACCCGCGCACCGAGCACTTCGCCCCGCTCTTCGTGACCATGGGCGCGGCGGAGGTCAGCGGTGAGCTGGACGCGCAGAGGTCGGTGATCGACGGCTTCTGGATGGGCATGGCGAAGCGGTCGGTGCAGTTCGGCTGAGGCGAGCCGTGCCGGACCCGAGACGGCTACAGCTCCTTCTCGTACCAGGCCACGTCCCAGTAGCGGCCGAACTTGCGGCCCACCTCGCGGTACGTGCCGACGTACTGGAAGCCGAAGCGCTCGTGCAGCCGGACGGATCCCTCGTTCGGCTGTGCGATGCCCGCGTAGGCGCGGTGCAGGTCCTCGCCGGAGAGCGCCTCGAAGAGCGCCTTGTACAGGAGCGTGCCGATGCCTCGGCGGCCGGCGTGCGGGGCGACGTAGACCGTGACCTCCACGGAGGTCGAGTAGGCGGCCTTCGGTCGGTAAGGGCTGGATGTGGCGTAGCCCAGAATCTCCTGTGAGTCCGTGGCCACGGCAACCATCAGTCGGTGCGGCCCGTCTTCAGGGTGGGAGAGCAGCCAGGGGCGGCGCTCTTCCGCAGTGAAGACGGTGGTATCGAATGTGATGGCCGTCTCACGTACGTAGTGGTTGTAGAGGTCCGTGAGGGCGTCGAGGTCCGCCTCGACTCCTGGTCTGACCTGCAGCTCTGTATGCTCTGGCGGCATCGGTCCTCCTCGTGTGGCCGGACAGGGTACTGCATGATCAGAAAAAACGAGGTGCCCGTTGGGAATTCTGTCCTGATTCCAGTCGTTGTTTCCTTCGGATGCAGGGCACTCGACGAGAGTCCGGAGCGTTCAGGAGTCAGAGAGCGCTCCGAGCGCCGAAGACAAAGACAGGTGTCCGGTAGCCCCAGGACCACCCGCTGACCCACCATCGCAAGGGAGCACGCATGGCAACCCGTGCCGTCGCCCGTCGTCAGTCCGCCACCGGCGAGACGGCCGACTCGGCAAGCAGTGTTCGCGCCCACGCCGGCGAGATCGCCGACCGCGACCTGGTCGGCATGTACCTCGACGAGATCGCGCGCACACCGCTGCTCGACGCCGCCAAGGAGGTCGAGCTGTCGCAGACCGTCGAAGCGGGCGTATTCGCGCGACAGGTCCTCGAAGGGTACGAGGAGTCCAAGACGGACGCCACCCGTGAGGAGCTCGAGGCCCTGGTCGCCGAGGGAGAGCGGGCCAAGGACGTCTTCATCCGCTCCAACCTCCGCCTGGTCGTCGCCGTGGCGCGCCGCTACCCCCGCAGCGGTCTGCCCCTGCTCGACCTGATCCAGGAGGGCAACGCCGGCCTGGTCCGCGCGGTCGAGAAGTTCGACTACCGCAAGGGCTTCAAGTTCTCGACGTACGCGACCTGGTGGATCCGTCAGGCGATCACCCGCTCGATAGCCGACCAGTCCCGCACGATCCGTCTGCCCGTCCACCTCGTGGAGGAGCTCGGCCGGATCCGGCGCGTGCAGCGCGAGTTCAACCGGGAGAACGGCCGCGACCCGGAGCCCGCGGAGATCGCCGCGGAGCTCGGCTCCAACCCGGAGCGTGTGATCGACGTCCTCGACTGGGCCCGTGACCCCGTCTCGCTGAACATGTCGGTGGACGACGAGGGCGAGACCCAGTTCGGCGACCTCCTGGAGGACACGTCGGCGGTCTCCCCCGAGCAGTCGGTCCTCACCCTCCTGCGCAGCGAGGAACTCGACGACCTCATCGGACGCCTCGACCAGCGCACGGCCTCCATCATCAAGATGCGGTACGGCATCGAGGACGGCCGTGAGCGCACGCTGACCGAGGTCGGCAAGGAGCACGGGCTGACCCGTGAGCGCATCCGCCAGATCGAGAAGCACGCCCTGCTGGAGCTGAAGAAGCTGGCCCGCGACACCGGGTTCGACGCGGCGGCGTGAGCCGAGTGCCATGGGCCGGCGCCGACTGACGGGCGTCGGCTCGGCACGGGAGAGGCACTCCGAGGCGCACGATGCGGGTGCGCGCCGATGGCGTACGCCGGGTGGCGAAAGCCCGCGCAAACATGGCGATGTAACGCCGCTTCAAAGCCCCGTGTCCGGGAACAAGAATCCACGACACGGCAGTTCGACCCCAGGACATCCCCAGGGCCCCTGATCCAAGTCCCGACGCAATCCCCCCCCGGCGCCGGGACTCTCCCCGAGCCGGGCTCCGGCGCCCCTCCCCCCGGGCGGCGGGGCCCGGCTCTTTCTTTCTCCCCACCGCAAGGCGCGCGGGCGCCACCACGCAGCCGGGGCCGCGCACGACGCAGGCGGGTCACCCCGTACCTGAACCACGGGGTGACCCGCCCGAATGCCAGATTGTGCCACGCCTCACGGCACGCGGGCCGGTGGCCGTCTCACCCACCGCCCCCGGCGCGACTCAGCCGGCCCCCCAACTCCCGTGCACACTCCCTCAACTCGGCGGGTTCCCGTACGGAGAACTCGCACCCCACGACGGCGAGCCGAACCGCCACCCACTCCACCGGATCCGCCGTCCGCCCCCGCAACCGGCACGCCCCCTCGTCGTCCTCCACCGGCTCAGGCCTGCCCATCGCCCCCCACAACCGTGTGGCGACGACCTCCGCCGGTGCCCGGAAGGTGACATCGAAGTCGTACTCCGCCTCGTGCGGGTCCTGCCGCCGCCGGATGGACCGCCGCAGATACTCCGCCGCGTCCCCCTCCGGCACCTCCCGCGGAGCGAACCGCACCCCGGTGGCGAACGGCTCGCTCACCCGGTCGACGCGGAACGTCCGCCAGTCCGCGCGATCGAGGTCGTAGGCGACGAGGTACCACCGACGCCCGGTCGACACCAGCCGGTACGGCTCGGTCAGCCGCCGTGACGTACTCCCGTCCCCGGCGCGGTAGGCGAAGCGCAACCGCTCCCGCCCGGCCACCGTCGCCGCCATGACGGTCAGCGTCTCCGGCGCGATGCTCGCCCCGTCCCCGCTGGTCAGCGGCGTGGTCGCGGCCTGCAGCGTGGTCACCCGGTGCCGTAGCCGGGACGGCAGCACCTGCTCCAGCTTGGCCAGGGCCCGCACCGACGCCTCGTCCACGCCCTCCAGCGCGTGCCCGGCGCCCGCGCGCAGCCCGACCGCGATCGCCACCGCCTCCTCGTCGTCCAGCACGAGCGGCGGCATCGCCTTGCCCGCCACCAGCCGGTACCCCCCGTCCGCCCCCATGCTCGCCTGCACGGGATAACCCAGCTCCCGCAGCCGGTCGATGTCCCGCCGCACGGTACGACGGGACACCCCGAGCCGGTCGGCGAGCTCACCGCCGGGCCATTCACGGGGCGTCTGGAGCAGGGACAGTAGCTGGAGGAGTCGAGCCGGAGTGTCCGTTGTCATGAGAGTGAGAATCGCGCATATGTAGGTCACGATCAGACCTACTGCCGTTCTAAGTTCGATCCATGACCTCAACGGACACCACCCGCACCACAGGCGGCAAGGGCGGAACCGCCGCCACGGGCGACCGTCGGCGCTGGTTCGCCCTGGCGATCGTGATGACCGCGGCCTTCATGGACCTCGTCGACGTCACGATCGTCAACATCGCGATCCCGTCGATCCAGCGCGACGCCGGCGCGTCCTTCAGCCAGATCCAGTGGATCACCGCGGGCTACGCCCTCGCCTTCGCCGCGGGCCTGATCACCGGCGGCCGGCTCGGTGACATCCACGGGCGCAAGCGCCTCTTCCTCGTGGGCATCGGCGGCTTCACCCTCGCCTCCGCGCTCTGCGGCCTCGCCGCGAACCCGGAGATGCTGGTCGCCTCCCGCATCCTCCAGGGCGCGATGGCGGCGCTGATGGTGCCGCAGGTGCTGTCGATCGTGCACGCCACCTTCCCGGCGCACGAGCGCGGCAAGGTCTTCGGGCTCTTCGGCGCGATCGTCGGCCTGGGCGCGGTCTCCGGCCCGCTGCTCGGCGCGCTGCTCACGCAGTGGAACCTCTTCGGCCTCGAATGGCGGCCCATATTCCTGATCAACCTGCCGGTAGGCATCGTGGGCCTGGTCCTCGGCTCCCGCTTCATCACCGAGTCCAAGGCCCCCAGGGCGCTGAAGCTGGACCTCGTGGGGGTCGCCCTCGTCACCCTGGGCCTGCTGATGCTGCTCTACCCCCTCACCCGAGGCCGTGAGCTGGGCTGGCCGCTGTGGGGACACCTCTCCATGGCCGGCTCGGTCGTCGTCTTCGGGGCGCTGGTGGCGTACGAGCGGCGCAAGGCCGCCCGGGACGGCTCCCCGCTGATCGAACTGTCCCTGTTCAAGGTGAAGAGCTTCGCGGCCGGCATCGCGGTGCAGACCGTCTTCGGCGTCGGGCTCGGTGTCTTCTTCCTGGTCTGGACGCTGTACATGCAGATCGGTCTCGGCTGGAGCGCGTTGCGCGCGGGCCTGACCGGCGTGCCCTTCTCGATCGCCGTCTCGACTGCGGCCGGTATGTCCGTCCAGAAGCTGGTCCCGCGTTTCGGCCGCAAGGTGCTCCAGGCCGGCGCGCTGGTGATGGTGGCGGGCGTCCTGCTCTACATCTGGGAGTCCGACCGGTACGGCATGGGGATCGCCTCCTGGCAGATGGCTCTCCCGCTGGTCGTGATGGGAGTCGGCATGGGCCTGATCGTCGCCCCGCTCACCGACGCGGTCCTCTCGGAGGTCCCCCGCGAACACGCCGGCTCGGCGTCCGGCCTCATCAACACCGTGCAGCAGATGGGCAACGCCCTCGGCCTCGGCCTGGTCTCGGTGGTCTTCTTCGGGGTCATCGACGACCACCCGGCCTCCGCCGAGGTGGGGCCCCAGTTCGTGAACGCCTTCCAGCACGCGCTCGGCTGGGTCGCCGCGGTCCTGGCCACCATCTTCATCCTGATGTTCGCCCTGCCGAAGCGCCCTGCGCAGCACATCGAGGGTGCGGCCGAGGACGCGGCCGAGGAGCGGCTGCCGGCGGGGAAGCGGACGTCCGAACTGGTGGGCTGAGCCCGCTCCGAGTTCGCTCCGAGCCCGCTCCCAAGCCCGCTCCCAAGTCCGTGGGGTGGAGTCCGTTCATGTCCGAGTGAAGCCCGAACCTGTTTACTTTCTGGAAATCCGGGCGTAGCCTCCCATCGAAACCACACGTTCGGGCATCGGTCGGAGGCGAACGGACATGTACGCACCGGAGCGGCAGCAGGAGATTCTCCGGCTCGCCCGTGACGGCGGGCGGGTGGATGTCGTGTCGCTGGCCGAGGAGTTCCAGGTCACGGCGGAGACGATCCGCCGGGACCTGAAGGCCCTCGACCGCGCCGGCCTGGTCCGCCGGGTGCACGGCGGGGCCATCCCGGTCGGCCGGCTCGACTTCGAGCCGGACATCGCCGAGCGCGAGTCCACCGCCGCCGACGAGAAGGACCGCATCGCCAAGGCGGCCCTCGCGGAGCTGCCCACCGAGGGCACGATGATCCTCGACGCCGGTACGACGGTCGCGCGCCTTGCCGCCGCCCTCCCGCTGGAGGCCGAGCTCACCGTCGTCACGCACTCCCTGCCGATCGCGGCCCGCCTCGCGGACCACCCCGGCATCCAGCTCCACCTCGTCGGCGGGCGCGTACGGCACCGTACGCGCGCCGCCGTGGACGCCTGGGCGCTGCGCGCGTACGGCGAGATCCGCGCGGACGTCCTCTTCGTGGCGGCCAACGGCTTCTCCGCCGAGCACGGTCTGACCACCCCCGACCTCGCCGAGGCCGCGGTGAAGCAGGCCGCTGTCGCCGCCGCCCGCCGCGTGGTGCTGCTCGCCGACTCCGCCAAGCACGGCCAGCAGCACTTCGCCCGCTTCGCCGACCTGAGCGACGTGGACCTGCTGATCACCGACAGCGGGCTGAGCCCCGAAGACGCCGTCGCGATCGAGCGCGGCGGCACGGAAGTAGTGCGCGCATGATCCTCACCGTCACCCCGAACCCCTCCCTGGACCGCACCTACGAGGTTCCGTCCCTCGACCGTGGCGAGGTCATCCGCGCCACCGGCGAGCGCATGGACCCGGGCGGCAAGGGTGTGAACGTCTCCCGCGCCGTCGCGGCCGCCGGGCAGCGTACGGTCGCCGTCCTGCCCCTGGGTGGTGCACCGGGCGCGCTCGTCGCCGATCTGCTCGACGCGCAGGGCATCGAGGTCGCGCCGGTGCCGGTCGCCGGGGCCACCCGCTCGAACATCGCGCTCGCGGAGTCGGACGGGGTCCTGACGAAGATCAACGCTCCCGGGCCCGAGCTGTCCGCCGCCGAGCAGGAACTGCTCCTGGAGACCGTGCGCGAGCAGTCCCGCGACGCCGCCTGGATCGCCTGCTGCGGCAGCCTGCCGCGCGGACTCGCCCCCTCCTGGTACGCCGACCTGGTCGCCCGGGCGCACGCCGCGGGCACCCGCATCGCGCTGGACACCTCCGGCCCCGCCCTCCTCGCGGCGCTGCGCGAGCGGCCCGACGTGGTGAAGCCGAACGCCGAGGAGCTCGCGGAGGCCGTCGGGCGCTCCCTGGCCACGGTGGGCGACGCGGTGAAGGCGGCCGAGGAACTGCGCGAGATGGGCGCCGGTGCCGTCCTGGCGAGCCTGGGCGCCGACGGGCAGCTGCTCGTGGACGCCCACGGCGCCTGGTTCGGCAGCGCGCGGGTAGACGTGGTCCGCAGCAACGTGGGCGCGGGCGACTCCTCGCTCGCCGGCTTCCTGATCGCCGGCGGCAGTGGGCCCGACGCGCTCGCCTCCGCCGTCGCACACGGCGCCGCCGCCGTACAGCTGCCGGGCAGTGAGATGCCGAAGCCGGGTGACCTGGACCCCGCTGTGGTGACGGTCACGGCGGACGTGCCGATGGATCGCGTATTGAAGGAGCCGGTGGGATGAGCGTCCGCGCAGCGACGACGGCCCGACGATCCGCCCTGGAGCGGCGAGGCTCCCTGTTACTCGTCGCGTCGGACGGGACGGGGGGCAACCTGAGCCGCCCCGCCGCCCCGAGGAGGCGGGGTTTCCCCGGCCCCGCCTCCACCACTCCCGTCACCCCCCACAGCACCCCCGTCCCCCCTCTCGCCCACCCCCAGTGCCGGGCGATACGCGTGCGAAGGAGCCCGCGATGAGCGACATGATCACCGCGGACCTGGTCGACCTCGACCTGTCCGCCGATACAAAGGAGGCGGCGGCGCGTGCCCTCGCCGAGCGCATGGTGGCCCTGGGCCGGGTGACCGACCTGGACGGCTTCCTCGCCGACGTGGCCGCGCGCGAGGCGCAGATGCCGACCGGCCTCGACGGCGGTATCGGCATCCCGCACTGCCGCAGCGAGCACGTCACCGAGCCCACGCTCGCCTTCGGACGCAGCTCCGTTGGCATCGACTTCGGCGCGGCGGACGGCCCCGCCGACCTGATCTTCCTGATCGCCGCGCCGGCCGGTGCCGACGACGCCCACCTGACGATCCTGTCGTCGCTGGCCCGGCAGCTGATGAACGCCGAGTTCACCGCCGCGCTGCGGTCGGTGGACGAAGCGGCCGCCGCGGCCGCGCTGATCCGCGGGGACGAGCCCGCGACGGCCGAGGCGGGCGTGCCCGCGCAGGCCGGCTCCGAAGACTCCGTGGCGGCGTCGGCGGCGGCCTCCGCCGACGCCGCCACAGGTGCTGTCGCCACAGGTACTGCCCGCGAGGAGGCCCCCAGGGACGGGGTCGCCAAGGGGGGGGCTTTCCAGAATGTTGC
>NZ_JBWKCC010000004.1:461620-480036 GCF_056436655.1 Streptomyces sp. NPDC043427
TGTCTTCCCCCTCCCTCCCCCCCCCCCCCCCCCCCCCCTCCCCCCCCCCCCCCCCCCCCCCCCCCCCCCCCCCCCCCCCCGCCACGGGTACTGCCGCCACGGGTACTGCCGCCGCGGATACCGCCGAGGACGCGGCCGCCGAGGAGCGGCCCTTCCGGATTGTCGCCGTCACCTCCTGTCCGACCGGTATCGCCCACACCTACATGGCGGCCGAGTCGCTGGAGAACGCCGGCCGCGAGGCAGGCGTCGAACTCGTCGTCGAGACACAGGGTTCGGCCGGCTTCACCCGGCTCGACCCGGCGGTCATCGCGGCCGCGGACGGCGTGATCTTCGCCCACGACGTGCCCGTACGGGACAAGGACCGCTTCGCCGGCAAGCCGACCGTCGACGTCGGTGTGAAGGCGGGCATCAACCGGCCCGGCGAGCTGATCACCGAGGTGCGCGGCAAGGCCGAGCGGGGCGAGGTCACCGCCGGCTCCCCGGGCGCGACCCCCGTCGAGCGCTCCGGTGACTCCACCGAGGGCTACGGCACCAAGCTGCGCAAGTGGCTGATGTCCGGCGTCAGTTACATGGTCCCGTTCGTCGCCGCGGGCGGTCTGCTGATCGCCCTGGGCTTCGCGATCGGCGGATACAAGATCAACAAGGCGCCGTCGGTCATGGAACACTTCGTGTGGACCCAGAGCGACAGCTGGGCCGCGCTGCTCTTCCAGATCGGCGTGGTCTCCTTCGGCTTCCTGGTCCCCGTCCTCGCGGGCTACATCGCCTACGGCATGGCGGACCGACCCGGACTCGTGCCCGGCTTCGTCGGCGGCGCGATCTCGGTGACCATCAACGCGGGCTTCCTCGGCGGTCTGGCGGCCGGTCTCATCGCCGGTGGCGTGGTGCTGGCGATCCAGCGGGTGAAGATCCCGGCGGCGGTGCGCGGCATCATGCCGGTGGTGGTGATCCCGCTGATCTCCGCGGCGATCGTCGGCTTCCTGATGTTCGTCGTGATCGGCAAGCCCATCGCCGAGGCGCAGAAGGGCCTGACCGACTGGCTGAACGGCCTCACCGGCTCCAACGCGATCCTGCTCGGCGCCCTGCTCGGCCTGATGATGTGCTTCGACCTGGGCGGCCCGGTCAACAAGGTCGCGTACACGTTCGCCACGGCCGGTATCGCCGTCGCGAGCCCCAGCGACTCGGCGATGAAGATCATGGCCGCGGTGATGGCGGCCGGTATGGTCCCGCCGCTGGCCATGGCGCTGGCGACGACCGTGCGCGGCAAGCTCTTCACGCCGACCGAGCGCGAGAACGGCAAGGCCGCCTGGGTCCTGGGCGCCTCCTTCATCTCCGAGGGCGCGATCCCGTTCGCCGCGGCCGACCCGCTGCGCGTCATCCCGTCCTCGATGGTCGGCGGCGCGGTCACCGGTGCCCTGTCGATGGCCTTCGGCGCCACCCTGCGAGCCCCGCACGGCGGCATCTTCGTGGTCCCGCTGATCGGCAACCCGTTCCTGTACCTGGTCGCCATCGCGGTGGGCGTCGGCATCACCACCACGCTGGTCGTCGTCCTCAAGGGCCTGCGCAAGCCGGCCCCGGGGACCACGGACGCCGAGGCCGCACAGGGCGGCGCGGGCTCCTCGGCGTCGCAGGCGAAGCAGCCGGTCACGGTCTGAGCGGCCCGAGGGCTCTCAGGGGCCTGAGCGGCTTGAGCAGCTTGAGCGGTCTGAGTGGCTGTAGCCACCGTCTGCATGCTTTTGACGCGGTGTGAGTGCTTCACACCACCTGCGAGATACATCACGGTCCGGGACCAAAGTCCCGGGCCGTGATGTGTACTGGGACGTATGCCTCAGCACGTCTCGATCCTCCAGCTGGCGGGCGTCGCCTTCCTCGCCCTGGTGTCCGTCGCCTGGCTGGTCGGCCTGATCCGCATACTGCGCCGGGCCCGCGCCGAGGCCACCGTCTGGCACACCGGCTCCGCCGCCCTGTACGCCGTACCGGAGCAGCGGCAGACCGGACCCCACCGCGAGGCCGTCGAGCTGACCCCGGCGGAACGGGACGCCTTCGCGGTCCTCGTACGGCAGTTGGGCGACCGCCGCTAGCGCCTCTCGTTTGGATCATGCCGGGCTCGCGGGCCCCGGTGCCGCGCCTCGCCGCGTTGTCGTCGGTTGGCAGGGCTCCGCCCTGCCGCCCTCCTCCGCCTTGCGACGCACGGCACCGGACCCCGCTCCCTGATCCGGCCTGATCCAAACGAAAGACCCTAGCGCGCCCCCGCGGGCCGTTCAGGAGACCTGGGCGGCCCGCCGCTCCATCGCCTCCCGCGCCGCGTCCTCGGTGTCGTACACCTCGCACATGTGCCGGCCGTCGGGCGTCGCCGTGTGCTCGACCTCCCAGAGGGAGATCTCCCGGCCGTCGCCGAGCAGGAACGCGTGCTCGTAGAGCGAGAAGCCCAGCCCGATACGGCCCGCCCGGCAGGGGCGTCCGAAGGCCTGGGTGATCTGGTGGGCGAACGCCGTGGCCAGGAGGGCGGCGGTGTCCGCGTCCGGCCGGTCCGTGTTCTCCGCCCGGCGCAGCAACCGGCGCGCGTGGTCCGGGGAGTCCTCGGTCACGTACGCGTGGCGCGGCTGCAGGACCGGCGACAGCTGGACCGTCACCGGCAGTTCGAAGTCCGGGGCGTCCGGCGGCAGCGGCAGCCTGCCGGCGGCGGCGCGCAGCTCCTCCTCGTCGACGTACACCTCGTGCTGCGGTTCGCTGTCGCGTGCGGTGTTGTGGACCAGCTCCCACAGGGTGACGGCCGAGCCGTCGGCGAGCAGCCAGGTGTGCCGGTACGTCTCCCGGTGCAGCCCCGCGCTGTGGTGCGCGGAATGCAGCGAACCGTCGTGCGCCAGCGCGCAGTCCAGCTGGCGGAGGGTCTCGTCGGGCAGTTCGAAGCTGTTCAGGGCGCGGCCGAGGAGCCGCGCGAGGTGCTCCTCCGGAGACTCGGGCGACTCGGGTGGTTCGTACGCTGCCGTCTCGTACGGAACGCTCAAGGCTTCTCCCGGCGTTGCTGCATGTCACCTTGTGGGTGCATACCGTAGCCCCTCGGTCGGACATCGTGTCCCGGAACCGAGAAAACGTACGTCGTGGAAAACGCCGGGGCCGTGCGAAAAGTTCCCGCACGGCCCGACGCCCCGTCAAGTTCGGCCGGTCGAACGTGACTTGATCCCGTTATTCGTGACTTGATCCCGTCACCCGGCGCTGGTGGCCACCCACTGGCTCCACGGCAGGTTCCAGCCGTTGAGGCCGTTGTCGGGCGCGACCGACTTGTCCGGGGAGTTCTTGACGATCACCACGTCACCGATCATCGAGTTGTCGTAGAACCACTTGGCGGACGTGTTCCCCTGCGCGCCCCGCACGTCCTGCAGGCCGACGCAGCCGTGGCTGGTGCCCTGGCGACCGAAGGGCGGGTTGCCCTTGTTGTACCAGTAGTTGCCGTGGATGAAGGTCCCCGACGTCGTCAGGCGCATCGCGTGCGGGACGTCCGGGATGTCGTAGGCGTTGGCGAGGTCGACCGTCCTGCTGTCCATGCGGAGCTGCTGGTACTTCTCGGAGATCACCATCTGCCCGTTGTACGTGGTGAACTCCGGGCTCCCCGCCGAGATCGGCACCGTCCTGAACGTCTTGCCGTCCCGCACGACCGTCATGGTCTGCGTGTTCACGTCGACCGTGGAGACCTGCGACCGCCCGATGGTGAAGGTGACGGTCTTCTTCTGCACCCCCTGGATGCCGTTCGCGCCCTTCACACCGTCCAGGTCGATCTTCATCGTGACCTTGGAGCCGGCCTTCCAGTACTCCTGCGGCCGGAAGTCGAGCCGCTGCGCACCGAACCAGTGCCCCACCACCTCCTGCCCGCTGCTGGAGGTGACCGTGATGTGCGACTGGACGGCCTTCTTGTCGCTGATCGCCTTGTCGAAGGTGAACGACACCGGCATCCCGACGCCGACCGTGGTGCCGTTGTCCGGCGTGTAGGACCCGATGAAGCTGTTCGCCTTGCTCACCGTGGTGAAGGTCGAACGGGCGGCCGTGGCCCGGCCGTCCGCGTCCTTCGCGGCCGCCGAGATCTCGTACTTCGTCCCGCGCTCCAACTGCTCCTTCGGCTTCCAGGAGCTTCCGTTCGCGGAGATGTCCCCAGGCACGGCCTGCCCCGTCCCCGCCACGGTCATCTTCACCTCGGTCAGCCGGCCGTCACCGACCTTCACGCCGGTCGTGTTGATCGACGCGCCGGTCGAACCGTCCTTGGCCGAGATGACGATGTCCGCGGCGGAGGTCTGGGTGGAACCCTTGCCGTTTTTGTCGTCGTTCTTGTCGTCGTTCTTGGCGTTCGCGCTGCCGCCACAGGCGGTGAGGGTGAGCGCGCCGACCAGAAGGGCGACACAGGCCCCCAGTGCTCGCCGCGGTGCTATGTCCGGCGTCGTCACGAGCTGCTCCAGGTTCGTGTGATGTGCGTGGTCCGCTCCAGTACGTGAACGAAGAGGGCACCGGCGGCCGTTGAGGTTCCCTCCGGCCGCCCCGAACGCCGTCAAGTGACAGAACCGGGACAATCGCCCGCCGCGGACGAAGCGCGAGCGGCGCCTACGGCCGCCCGTACAACTCCTCGTACGACGGCCACTCCCCGCCCGGCCCGACCACCGACTCGGCCGCCCGTACGGCACGCACGAGCGCCCGTGTCACCACGTCCGCCCCCGCCGCGAGCACCTCGTTCAGCGCGAGCGGGTGCCCGGCGTCGAGCGGGTGCGCCCCCGTGGCCAGCGTGAACACCGTGTCGCCGTCGTTGAGCAGATGGACCGGCCGTACGGCCCGCGCGATGCCGTCGTGGGCCGTGCCGGCCAGCTTCTGCGCCTGCGCCTTGGTCAGGTGCGCGTCGGTGGCGACCACGGCGAGCGTGGTGTTGAGCGGGGGAGGGGGGTTCCTCGCCCCGGCCTCGGCGAGGCGTCGGCGTGCGGCCTCGTGGACGTGCGCCTCCGGGTGCCGCACCGGCCGTCCCTGGAACAACTCGCCGTACAACACCCCCGTTTCCGGATCCATCGCCGATCCCGCCGCGTTGGCCACGACCAGCGCCGCCACCGTCATCCCCGAGTCCAGGACGGTGCTCGCGGTGCCGATGCCGCCCTTCAGCGCCCCGACCGCGGCTCCCGTCCCGGCGCCCACGCATCCTTCCCGCACGGGTGCGCCCGCCGCGCTCGCCGCGGCCCCCTCGACCGCGACCCGGCCGAGGGCCGCGTCCGGCCTGGCCCGGAAGTCGCCGCCCCGGCCCAGGTCGAAGACGCAGGCGGCGGGCACCACCGGCACGACGTGCGCCGGATCCACTCCGACGCGCACCCCGCGCCCCTGCTCCTCCAGCCAGGCCATCACCCCGGACGCCGCGTCGAGTCCGTACGCGCTGCCGCCGGTCAGGACGATCGCCTCGACCTTCTCCACCACGTTGCGCGGATCCAGGGCGTCGGTCTCCTTGGTACCGGGACCTCCGCCGCGCACATCCACGGCGGCCACCGCCCCGCCCTCCGGGGCGAGCACGACCGTGGTGCCGGTGAGCCAACCGTCGCCGGTGCGCGAGGCGTGCCCCACGCGCACCCCGGCGACGTCCGTCAGAGCGTCAACTGTCATGAGACTCAGTTTCCCGCGAAGCGACACCCGAGGAGGCACCCGAGGAGGCACCCGAGGAGGCACCCGAGGAGGCACCCGATGAGCCACCCGTGATGCGGTACCCCGGGATGACCTCACGCCGCCGGAGCGGTCGCCCTCGCCCCGCGCGCCACCGCCTCCGCACGCGCCGTCAGCGTCACCCCCACCGCCACCGCCACCGCCAGCGCCGACACCAGGCCGGCCGCTGAGGGCGACCACACGGGCGATGGTGACGGGGAGCTGAGAGGGCCCTGTCGCCGCCGGTCGGCCGGGTCGGCAGCCGGGAGCGGTCACCCACACAGGTGACGTTGATCGATGACTTGCCCGGTCGGGGAACGCGCGGGCCAAGTTCACGGCATGGCACGGTTTCGGATGTACCCGACGAGCGAGCAGGCGAGCATCATGCTCGACCACTGCGCGCACTCCCGGTACGTGTGGAACCTCGCCGTCGAGCAGCGTGAACCTCAACCCACCTGGGTTGGAATCCCCTTCTTTTAGAGGGGGAGGATGTCAAGCCCACCAGATGGCGAAGACGACGTGAACGGATTCACGACGATTCCGGGACCGTACCCTTGAGGCATGAGTACCGCCCCCGCCCCCGAGCCGCGCGACCCGAAGGCCGCGCTGATCTTCGACGACCCGCTGGACGCGCAGTCCTCGGACGACACGGACCGGGGCTGGGGCGAGCGGCCGAGGGCCGACGGCGACAGCGCCGCCGACCTGAAGCGCTTCCTCGACGAGAAGCCGCCCCACCACCTTTGAAGCGCCCGCGCCGGGACAGGCCCTACACCCGGTCGTGACCCGACTCGCGCTGCGCGACCAGCGCGTCGCGGATCTCCTTCAGGACCTCCAGCTCGGTCACCTCTATGACCTCCTGTGTGCCCTCCTTCGCCTTCCTGCGGGCCTCCAGCCGCGCCAGGTACTTGGACATCGGCAGGACCATCAGGAAGTAGACGACCGCCGCGGTGATCACGAACGTCAGCGTGGCGCCGAGGACGGTGCCCCACAGGATCGGCACGCCGCTCGTGACCGTGCCGTCCGGCGCCACCTTGCACGGCGCTTCCAGGCACGAGCTGTAGCCGTCGAGGTTCTTGGTGCCGATCGCCCCGACCAGCGGGTTGATCACTCCCTTCACCACCGAGTTGACGATGCCGCTGAAGGCGGCGCCGATGACCACCGCTACCGCCAGATCGACGACGTTCCCGCGCATCAGGAAGGCCTTGAAGCCCTGCAGGATGCTCGTTTCCTTCTTCTTTTCGGCCACCTCGGGGACACTCCTCGCACGCGCGGGTTGGGGAACAAACAGTTCCGCAACCTACGTCAGGGTGCCGATGCCATGTCCAGTCCGGTCGCTCCGACGTGGGATTCGGCAGGAAAAGGCGGCGTGGACCGCGCAGAAGACGCAGGGCGTGGCTCAGCACAGCGTCACCGCCAACCGGGCCGTCGCACCGGCACCGACCAGGCGCGCCGCCGTGGTACGCGGCACCGAGAGCACGACGAGCGCTCCGCTGTCTGCGGCGCCGTCCACAACCTCCGGCACCTTCGTCACCATCGCCCCGTGGGCGACCACCCGGGCCTCGCCGCCCGTGCCCGTCGGTTCGGCGGCGATGACGTCGATCCGGTCCCCGGACCGCAGCAGCCGGACCGTGGCCCCGTCGGCGATGCGCACGGGGGCCGTCACCATCTCCACGGCCCGGCGTGCGGGCGCCCGGTCATCCGCGAGCGACGCCGTGTGAGTGGGAGGACGTGACTCCGGATGCCCGCGGGCCCCGTCGGCGTCTCCCTGTGCCGCAGGCCCCGCCGCCATGAGCGCGGCCGCGGTGATGGCGAGACCGGCCGCCACGGCCGGCCTGCGGTGCCGTACCAGCCACCGGAGCCGATGCAGCCCGCCGCGCACCCGCACCGGGGCGAAGTGCGGCACCTCGCAGGTGGCGGGGGCGTCGGCGCCGGGCGGGCGCATGGCGGAAGAGGACGGGAAGAGCGGAGAGGGAGGGGGAGCGAGGGAGGACATGGGAGTCACCGCCTGAGACGTGGGAACGGCTTGCGAAGCCCACGATGGGGCCTCGCGCCGCCGCCCGCCGAGACAGGTGGACTACCGACGGGTTGTGGACAACTCCCTCACCCGAACGAGCCGTTCCGGCACCCCGGCACCCCCACCACGGCAACCGACACGCCACCTACGGCAGCTCGAACCCCGGATCCATCCCACCCAGCGCGTTCACGCACAGGCAGTCCCGCTCCTCGGTCGTCGGCAGGGTCGCCACCGCGTCGAAGAGCACACCGCGCAGGCGGTCCACGTTCGCGGCGAACACCTGCAGCACCTCGTCGTGCGAGACGCCCTCACCGGTCTCGGCGCCGGCGTCCAGGTCGGTGACGAGGGTCAGGGAGGTGTAGCAGAGTTCGAGCTCTCGGGCGAGGGCGGCCTCGGGGTGACCGGTCATGCCCACCACGGACCAGCCCTGGGCCTGGTGCCACACCGATTCGGCGCGGGTCGAGAACCGCGGCCCCTCGATGACGACCAGCGTGCCGCCGTCCACCGGCTCCCAGTCCCGGCCGCGTGCCGCCTTCATCGCGGCCGCCCGGCCGGTGGGGCAGTAGGGGTCGGCGAGGGACACGTGCACCACGTTCGGCACGCTGCCGCCGGGCAGCGGCAGTCCGTCGAAGAACGTCCCGACCCGGGACTTCGTACGGTCGACCAGCTGGTCCGGGACGAGGAGTGTGCCCGGTCCGTACTCGGGGCGCAGACCGCCCACGGCGCACGGGGCGAGGACCTGGCGCACGCCGACCGAGCGCAGCGCCCACAGGTTGGCCCGGTAGTTGATCCGGTGCGGCGGCAGATGGTGACCACGCCCGTGCCGGGGCAGGAAGGCGACCCTGCGGCCGGCGAGTTCGCCGAGGAAGAGGGAGTCACTGGGAGACCCGTAGGGGGTGTCCACTTGGATCTCCGTCACGTCCTCGAGGAACGAGTAGAAGCCGGAACCGCCGATTACACCGATCTCTGCGTTCGCCATGACCAGCACATTAGTCGGCGGAGACCGAACTGGAGAGCGACTTCGCAAACGCCGAGGACCCTGCCGTCGTACGACGGCAGGGTCCCTGAGCGGGTCTTATGCGGCGGAGCTGCTCGAGGAGGTGCCGGCACCCGACGACTTCGAGTCCGACGCCTTGGAGTCGGACGACTTCGACTCCGAGGACTTCGACTCCGACGAGGACGTCGACGACTTCGCGGCCGCCGGCGAGCTGCTCGACGAGGAGCCGCGGCTGTCGTTGCGGTAGAAACCGGAACCCTTGAAGACAATGCCGACGGCGGAGAACACCTTCTTCAGGCGGCCACCGCAGTTGGGGCACTCGGTGAGGGCGTCATCGGTGAACTTCTGCACCGCCTCGAGGCCCTCGCCGCACTCGGTGCACTGGTACTGGTAGGTCGGCACTGTCTTCCTCCTGGCACTCTCACTCAATGAGTGCTAACGACGATCCATAGTGACGCATTCCCGAGGATCAGTCCACTGTCACCGGCACGCGGTGACCGACGCCACGTGCGACCGTGCGGCCCCGGGGCGGGGTGACCAGCCTCGATCGCAGTGCCAGCAGGGTCGCCAGGGCCAGCAGGGTGCCGCCCATCGGCACCAGGAACCCGGCGCCGTCCCAGAAGCGGTCCTCCAGCTGTCCGGCGACCGTGACCGCGGCCGCCTGGCCCAGCGCCACCGCGCCGGTCAGCCAGGTGAACGCCTCGGTGCGGGCCCCGGCCGGGACCAGGTTCTCGACCAGGGTGTAGCCCGTGATCAGGGCGGGCGCGATGCACATGCCGACCAGGAGGCCGAGTCCGGCGAGGACGAGCACCGAGTGCGCGGCCCACAGGCCGGACGCGGTCACCGCGAGGGCGGCGTACCCGACGATCAGCCGGTGTCGGGGGGCCGTTTTCCAGGCGACGGCGCCGCAGACGAGGCCGGAGAGCATGTTGCCCGCGGCGAAGATCCCGTAGAGGACGCCGTTGAGGCCGGGTTCGCCGATCGACTCGGTGAACGCGGCCAGGGAGACCTGCATGCCGCCGAAGACGGAACCGATGCCCAGGAACGTCACGGCGAGCACGCGCACGCCCGGCACGCGCAGGGCGGAAACGTGCTCCACGCGCGCGTGCCCGCCGCCGGTGACGGCGGGCTGGGTGCCCTTCTGCGCGGCGAACAGCAGACCGCCGACCAGGGTCAGCGTGGCCTCCGTGACCAGGCCGGCGGCCGGGGTGACGGCGGTGCACAGGGCGGTGGCGAGGAGCGGGCCGACGACGAAGGTCAGCTCGTCGGTGACGGACTCGAAGGCGGCCGCCGTGGTCATCAGGGGCGAGTCCTTCAGCGTCACGCCCCAGCGGGCGCGCACCATGGGCCCGACCTGGGGGACCGAGGCGCCCGTGGGGACGGCCGCCGCGAACAGCGCCCACAGGGGGGCGTGCGCCAGGGCCAGCGCTGTCAGGGTGAGGCCCGCCACCGCGTGCACGAGAACGCCCGGGACCAGCACCGCCCGCTGGCCGTAGCGGTCGGCGAGGCGGCCGCTGTAGGGCGCGAACAGGGCCATGGAGACGCCGGTGACGGCCGCGGCGGCGCCCGCGGCCCCGTAGGAGCCGGTCGTGTGCTGGACGAGCAGCACGATCGAGAGGGTGAGCATCGCGAACGGCTGGCGTGCCGCGAAGCCCGGCAGCAGGAACGTCCAGGCGCCGCGGGTGCGCAGCAGTTGCCCGTATCCCGGGCGGGAGGAGGCCGACGAGTTCCCCGACGGCTCGGTGGTGACCGTGGATGCCACGGCCCGTGCCTTTCTGCCACCTGGTAGCAAGCCCGTACCGGGGCCGCCGAGAGCTGTCCTCTTGCGCGGAACTGCGGTAGATGCCGACGCCCCCGCTTCGGGGTGGGCCGGCCGCCATACGGTCGCGCCAGCTCTGCGTCAGGCAGAGTTGGTTCGATCAAGGTGCGCCTTCATCGTACTAGGGCCGCGGCCCCCTACGCCTGTGAAAACGAGCACCATGGCGCCGTCCACCTGTGATTACCGTGGGTGTGAACCGTACGAAACGCGCCCTTAACGCGTATCGGCTCCGTTCATGCCCAGCCATCCCGCCAGCTTGCCGCCGCGGCCCACCGCGCGCAGCCGCCGCTCGGCCGCGTCCCGGACCGGGTCCGTGGCGACCACGAGCAGCTCGTCGCCGCGCCGCAGCACGGTCGTCGGCAGCGGGACAAACGATGTTCCATCGCGGACGACCAGGGTGACCGCGGCCCCGGCGGGCAGCCGAAGCTCGTTGACCTCGACGCCGTGCATCTTCGAGCCGTCGGGGATGGCGACGGACAGCAGGTGTCCGCGCAGCCGCTCCAGCGGCGCCGACTCGATGCCGAGGTCGGCGGCCCCGGTCTCCTCGCCCAGGCGCAGCTTGCGGGCGAGCCACGGCAGGGTCGGCCCCTGGACCAGGGTGTAGACGACGACCAGGACGAAGACGATGTTGAAGATCCGGCGGCTGGCGTCGACTCCTTCCACCATGGGGATCGTCGCCAGAATGATGGGCACGGCGCCGCGCAGGCCGGCCCACGACATGAGGGCCTGTTCCTGCCACGGCAGCCGGAACGGCACCAGACAGGCCACGATGCTCAGGGGGCGGGCCACCATGGTGAGCACCAGGCCGATGACGAGCGCGGGCCAGACGTCGTCGCCCAGCTCGTGCGGGGTGACCAGCAGGCCGAGCATCACGAACATGCCGATCTGGGCGATCCAGCCGAGCCCGTCGGCGAACCCGCGCGTGGCCGGCCAGTGCGGCAGCTTCGCGTTCCCCATGACCATCGAGGCGAGGTACACGCCCAGGAAGCCGCTGCCGTGCGCCATCGCGCCCGCCGCGTACGCGGTCACCGCGATCGCCATGACGGCGATGGGGTAGAGGCCGGAGGCGGGCAGGGCGACGTGCCTCAGGCCCCAGGCGCCCAGCCAGCCCACCGCGAGGCCGATGGCCGCGCCGATGGCCAGCTCCAGTGCTATCTCGCCCAGCAGCGCGTACCAGTGCTCGACCGGACCGGCCGTGGAGAAGGCGACCACGAGGATGACCACGGGGGCGTCGTTGAAGCCGGACTCGGCCTCCAGCGTGCCGTTCACGCGCGCGGGGAGGGGGACTTTCCGCAGCACGGAGAACACGGCCGCCGCGTCCGTGGAGGAGACCACCGCCCCGATGATGAACGCCTGCCGCCACTCGAGACCGACCAGATAGTGCGCGCCCGCGGCGGTGACCCCGACGCTGATCCCGACGCCGACCAGAGCGAGGGTGGAGGCGACGGGCAGGACCGGCTTGATCTCCTTCCACTTCGTGCCCAGGCCGCCCTCGGTCAGGATCACGACCAGGGCCGCGTATCCGATGACCTGGGTCAGCTCGGCATTGTCGAAATGGATGTCGCCGATGCCGTCCTGGCCCATGAGGACGCCGATGCCCAGGTAGACGAGCAGGCTGGGGAGCCCGCTGCGCGAGGAGATCCGGACCGCTGCCACGGCGACGAGCAGGACGAGCGAGCAGACGAGCAGTAGCTGGTTGAGGTGGTGGACAGTCAGCGGCCGTTCCCTTCCCTGGCTCACGCATGGCACACGCGCGTGAGCGCTCACGTACATAGGACACGAAGTCGGGTCCCCCAGCACCCAACTACTTCGTTACCTTACCTAACTCTTGACGATTTCTTGACGCTTCACCGTGCAAGATCGAACGTCCGTCCGCGTAGGTTCCCGACTCCGCGTCAAGTGGCACGGGGCCCTGCGCCTATGGTTGCTCCAGCACTCCAGGACCGCCTGCCGCTCGCGTTAGGACAGCAAGGACAGCGATGCCCCCCAACACCACCGCCTCAACGGGTCACAAACCCGGCAAGTCCGGCAGGAAAAAGGGGCGCAAAGCCCGTCTCATCGTCCTCGTCCTGGTACTGGCCATCATCGGGGGCATCGCCTACGGGGCCTACTGGTCCATCAGCACCGTCCGTGCCTCCTTCCCTCAGACCAAGGGTTCGATCACGCTCGACGGCCTGTCCGGGCCGGTCGACGTGAAGCGCGACGGCTACGGCATCCCGCAGATCTACGCCTCCTCCGACGAGGACCTGTTCATGGCGCAGGGCTTCGTCCAGGCGCAGGACCGGTTCTACGAGATGGACGTACGCCGGCACATGACCTCCGGGCGCCTGTCGGAGATGTTCGGCAAGGGCCAGGTCAAGAACGACGAGTTCCTGCGCACCCTGGGCTGGGACCGCGTGGCCAAGGAGGAGTACGACAAAAAGCTGTCGGCCTCCACGAAGAAGTACCTCCAGGCGTACGCCAAGGGAGTCAACGCCTATCTCAAGGGCAAGGACGGCAAGGAGATCTCCCTGGAGTACGCCGCCCTGGGCTTCAGCAACGACTACAAGCCCGCCGAGTGGACCCCGGTCGACTCGGTCGCGTGGCTGAAGGCCATGGCCTGGGACCTGCGTGGCAACATGCAGGACGAGATCGACCGCGCCCTGATGACCAGCCGCCTCGGCCCCAAGCAGATCGCCGACCTGTACCCGGAGTACCCGTACAGCCGCAACGAGGCGATCGTCCAGCAGGGCCAGTACGACGAGCTCACCAAGACCTTCGAGGGCGACGACTCCTCCGGGACCGGCGGGACGTCCGGCACGAGCGGAACCTCCGGCACGACGGGAACGAGCGGCACGACCGGCACGAGCGGCGCCACGGGCACCGCGGGCACGGCCGGCACCTCATCGGCGCTGCAGAGCCAGCTCTCGGGCCTGTACAACGTCCTGGAGAACGTCCCCGACGCCGTCGGCGTGAACGGCAACGGCATCGGCTCCAACTCCTGGGTCGTCGCCGGCAAGCACACCATCACCGGCAAGCCGCTGCTGGCGAACGACCCGCACCTGTCGCCCTCGCTGCCCTCGGTCTGGTACCAGATGGGCCTGCACTGCCGGACCGTCTCCAGCAAGTGCCAGTACGACGTCAGCGGCTACACGTTCGCCGGTATGCCCGGTGTGGTCATCGGACACAACCAGAACATTGCCTGGGGCATGACCAACTCCGGCGTCGACGTCACCGACCTCTACCTGGAGAAGCTCTCCGGCGACGGCTACCTCTACGACGGCAAGGTCAAGCCCTTCACGACCCGCGAGGAGACCATCAAGGTCGCCGGCGGCGCCGCGAAGAAGATCGTCGTCCGGCAGACCAGTGACGGCATGCCGCTGCTGTCCGACCGCGACGACGAGCTCGTGAAGGTCGGCCGAAAGGCCGGCGTCGACACCGCCGCACCCGACCGCGGCGACGGCTACGGCGTCGCGCTGCGCTGGACGGCGCTGGAGCCGGGCACCTCCATGGACGCCGTTTTCGCGATGGACAAGGCGGCCGACTTCAGCGGCTTCCGCGAGGCCGCCGCCCTTTTCGACGTGCCCTCGCAGAACCTGGTCTACGCCGACACCAAGGACAACATCGGCTACACCCTGCCCGGAAAGATCCCCACGCGCGCGAAGGGCGACACCGGCTCCATCCCGGCGCCGGGCTGGGAGTCGAAGTACCGCTGGACCGGCTACATCGACCAGGACGAGCTGCCCTACGAGTACAACCCGAAGCGCGGCTACATCGTCACCGCCAACCAGGCCGTGATCGACAAGGACGAGTACCCCTACACGCTCACCACGGACTGGGGCTACGGCACCCGCAGCCAGCGCATCACCGACCTGATCGAGTCGAAGATCAAGGGCGGCGGCAAGATCTCCACCGACGACATGCGCCAGATGCAGCTCGACAACAGCAGCGAGATCGCCAAGATGCTCGTGCCCAAGCTGCTGAAGATCGACGTCGACGCCAAGGGCGTCCGCGAGGCGCAGAAGCTCCTGGAGGGCTGGGACTACACCCAGGACGCCGACTCGGCGGCGGCCGCCTACTTCAACGCGGTCTGGCGCAACATCCTCAAGCTCGCCTTCGGCAACAAGCTCCCCAAGGAGCTGCGCGTCAAGGGCCAGTGCCTGTGGGTCAAGAAGGTCGACACCACCGGCCCGGTCGACGGGGCCAAGGGGGAGGTGCGCGAGTGCGGTGAGCGCGACGCCGACCAGGCGCAGCCGGACGGCGGCGACCGCTGGTTCGAGGTCGTGCGCAACCTCATGGACGACGAGAACAGCGACTGGTGGAAGACGCCCGACGTCGGCACCCGACCCGAGGCCACCAACCGTGACCAGCTGTTCAGGCGCGCCATGATCGACGCCCGCTGGGAGCTGACCGCCAAGCTCGGCAAGGACATCGACACCTGGAGCTGGGGCCGGCTGCACCGCCTGTTCCTGAAGAACCAGACCCTGGGCACCGAAGGCCCCGGCTTCCTGCAGTACGTCCTCAACCGCGGCCCGTGGAAGCTCAGCGGCGGCGAGGCGACGGTCAACGCGACCGGCTGGAACGCGGCCGGCGGCTACGGCGTCGTGTGGGTGCCGTCGATGCGGATGGTGGTCAACCTCGACGACCTCGACAAGTCGAAGTGGATCAACCTCAGTGGTGCCTCCGGCCACGCCTACAGCGCCCACTACACCGACCAGACGGACAAGTGGGCCGACGGCGAGCTGCTGGACTGGTCCTTCTCGGACAAGGCGGTCGACAAGAACACCAGCGACTCGCTCGTCCTGAAGCCGTGAGCCGCACGAGCGGCTGATGCCGAAAGGGCCCTCCACGTACGCGTGGAGGGCCCTTTCGCAGTGAGGGGCGTGCCCGTCAGGCACTCCCGAACCGGCGCACCCCCGAGGGCGTCACCACCGCCCGCACCGGCCGGTCGTGCGGCTCCTCGGGAACCCGCGCGACGACCTCCGAGTCGTACAGCAGCACCACCAACGCCGGTCGCGCCTCGGCCCGTTCCAGTCGCGCGAGCACACGGTCGTACGACCCTCCGCCACGCCCCAGACGCATGCCGCGCGCGTCGACGGCGAGCCCCGGCAGCAGCACGACGTCCGCGCCGGTCACGGCGTCCGGGCCGAGGTGCTCGCCGGTCGGCTCCAAGAGCGCCATCTTTCCGCCGTGTTGGACCCGCACCAGGGAGTCCTCACTGCCGTACACACCCCAGTCCAGGTCGTTGTCCGGCAGGAGCACGGGCAGCAGGACGCGCACCTCCCGCGCGCGCAGCGCGTCCAGGAGCGCGAGCGTTCCGGGTTCGCTCCCCACGGAGACGTACGCTGCCACCGTGCGCGCGTGCGCCACCTCGGGCAGCTCCAGCGCGTGCTCGGCCAGCCGGGTGGCCGCCGTCCGTACGACATCCGGCGTCAACCTGCTCCTCACCTGGAGGAACTCTCGCCGCAACGTTCGCTTGTCAGGCTCGGCGGGACGTCCGAAATCGCTCACCTGTCGCTCCCTTACCGTTCCAATGCGCTCATATGAGGGCTAATTAACCGGAGCCACAGATTCGCTGCAAAGGCACCGGATAAGGTTGCGGGCATGACTCAGTCGCACCCCAGGATCAGCAAGGCTGTCATTCCCGCAGCCGGCCTCGGCACCCGGTTCCTGCCGGCGACCAAGGCCACTCCCAAGGAGATGCTGCCGGTCGTCGACAAGCCGGCGATCCAGTACGTGGTCGAGGAGGCCGTCTCCGCCGGCCTCGACGACGTCCTCATGATCACGGGTCGCAACAAGCGCCCCCTGGAGGACCATTTCGACCGCAACTACGAGCTCGAGTCGGCGCTGCAGAAGAAGGGCGACGCCAGACGGCTCGCCAAGGTCCAGGAGTCCAGCGACCTCGCCACCATGCACTACGTCCGCCAGGGCGACCCGCGCGGCCTCGGCCACGCCGTCCTGTGTGCGGCCCCGCACGTCGGGCACGAACCGTTCGCCGTCCTCCTCGGCGACGACCTGATCGACCCGCGCGACCCGCTGCTCCAGCGGATGATCGAGGTCCAGGAGCGGCACGGCGGCAGCGTCGTCGCGCTCATGGAGGTCGAGCCCGAGCAGATCCACCTCTACGGCTGCGCGGCCGTCGAGGAGACCGAGGACGGCGACGTCGTCAGGGTGAGCGGTCTGGTCGAGAAGCCGGACCCGGCGGACGCCCCCTCGAACTACGCGATCATCGGCCGGTACGTCCTCGACCCGAGCATCTTCGACATCCTGCGCACCACCGAGCCCGGCCGCGGAGGCGAGATCCAGCTCACCGACGCGCTCCAGCAGCTCGCCCAGACGCATTCATCAGGAGCTACCGCCGCGGGGGAGGCCGGCGGTCCCGTGCACGGCGTCGTCTTCAAGGGCCGCCGCTATGACACCGGAGACCGTGGCGACTACCTGCGTGCCATTGTCAGACTCGCGTGCGAACGTGAAGACCTGGGCCCGGAGTTCCGGACCTGGCTTCGCAGTTACGTCACCGAGGAGATGCAACAACGTTGAGCAGCGCCGCGCCCCGCACCACGGGTCAGGACCACCTCTGGTCGGTGGACGAGCACCTCGAGGACATCCTCGCCACCGTCCGCCCCCTCGAGCCCATCGAACTGCAACTGCTCGACGCCCAGGGCTGCGTCCTCGTCGAGGACGTCACGGTGCCCGTGTCGCTGCCCCCGTTCGACAACAGCTCGATGGACGGTTACGCGGTGCGGGTCGCGGACGTGGGAGGTGCGAGCGAGGAATTCCCGGCCGTCCTGGACGTCGTCGGGGACGTGGCGGCCGGACAGGACGGCCTGCTGTACGTCGGCCCGGGCCAGGCCGCCCGCATCATGACCGGCGCCCCGCTGCCGGACGGCGCCGAGACGGTCGTCCCCGTGGAGTGGACCGACGGCGGTCTCGGTGAGGGCCCGGTGAGCGGGATGCGCGCCCGCAGCCTCGCCCCCGAGGGCGCCTCCGGGCAGGTGCGTGTGCACCGCCCGGCCGAGGCACGCGCGCATGTGCGCGCCAAGGGCAGCGACGTGAAGGCCGGAGACCGCGCCCTTGACGCGGGCACCGTCCTCGGCCCGCCGCAGATCGCGCTGCTCGCCGCGATCGGACGCGGCACGGTCCGCGTGCGCCCCCGCCCGCGCGTGGTCGTCCTGTCCACCGGCAGCGAACTCGTCCCGCCCGGCGACGCCCTCGGCAGCGGCCAGATCTACGACTCCAACAGCTTCGCCCTCACCGCGGCCGCGCGGGACGCCGGCGCGATCGCCTACCGCGTGGGCGCGGTCGCCGACGACGCGGAGACGCTCCGCTCCACCATCGAGGACCAGCTCGTCCGCGCCGACCTCGTGGTCACCACGGGCGGTGTCAGCGTCGGGGCGTACGACGTCGTCAAGGAGGCGCTGTCGCACGTCGGCGACGAGGACGAGGCCGGCAGCGGCATCGACTTCCGCAAGCTCGCCATGCAGCCGGGCAAGCCCCAGGGGTTCGGCTCCATCGGCCCCGACCACACCCCGCTGCTCGCCCTGCCCGGCAACCCCGTCTCGTCGTACGTCTCCTTCGAGCTGTTCGTGCGGCCGGCGATCCGCACCCTCATGGGGCTCACGGACGTCCACCGGCCCACCACGCGCGCGACCCTCACCGCGGACAAGGCGCTGACCTCTCCCCGGGGGCGCAGACAGTTCCTGCGCGCCACCCACACCGACGGCACGGTGCGCCCGGTCGGCGGCGCCGGCTCCCACCTGGTCGCGGCCCTCGCACACGCCGACGCCCTGATCGTCGTCCCCGAGGACACCGAGTCCCTCGAGCCCGGCACCGAAGTCGAAGTGGTCCTGCTCGGATAGGGCCTCTCGTTTGGATCATGCCGGGCTCGCGGGGTCCGGCACCGCGCCTGGCCGCGTTGTCGTCGGTTGGCAGGGCTCCGCCCTGCCGCCCTC
>NZ_JBWKCC010000005.1:0-101275 GCF_056436655.1 Streptomyces sp. NPDC043427
TGGCGGATCTTCCGCAGGTCCCGCTGCAGCCCCAACCGCATGACGTCAATCGCCAAAGCCATTCTCACCCTGGAGCGGCAACGCTGAAGAGGCTCAGTCCGGGCCCCTTGATGGCCGTCGCGAGGTCCCTCATCACCGGCAACTCGTGCCGCAGGCCCTTCACATGCCGTTCACGGAGCCGGAAGGCCAGCTCGACGGCTTCGAACGGGCTTCCCCAGGTGGCTCGCCAGCACTCTTCGCAGAACTCGTCCTCGGCTCCCTCCCCGATCACGTCCCTGACGATCCGCGCCACGCTCTGCGCGCCGAGCGGCACCAACGTGTGGGGACGGTTCCCTTGGTGTTCGACCAGCGCGCAAAAGGTGGTCCGGTCGGGCGGCAGGTCGTCGGGACGATAGGCGACGACGATCAGGAGCGGTAGGTCCACGGCCCGTGGCGCGAACGAGGCCAGCCAGCTGAGGGACTCGGCGTCGGCCCAGTGCAGATCGTCCAGGAGAAGAACGACGGGCGCCTTCTCCACCGCCAACCGCGTCATCACCCAGTCGAGGCCGTCGCGTACCCCGGTCGGGTCCGGTACGTGGGAAGTGTCCGTCGCTTCGAGACCGAGCGCGCCGGCGACGGTGTCGTACCAACTCCCCAAGAAGGTACGGCGCTCCGTCTCCTCCATCGCGGCCAACGCGGGCTGCAGGAGCTGGCGGACCACGCGGAACGCCAGCCCCTGTTCCTTCTCGCCGCCCTTACCCGAGAACACGGTGAATCCGTGTGCGGCGGCGCGGGCACGTGCCGCCGTGATGAGGGTGGTCTTGCCCAGCCCCGCCGAGCCGGCGAAGGCGAGCACACCGCTGTCCGACACCCGTGGCACGCCCGGGACGGCGCCCTGGAGGTCCGACAGCGCGGAGTCAAGTGCGTGTAATTCCCTGTGGCGCTCGAGCAACGGACGATGCTCGCCGTTCGGTTGCCGCAGCCCAGGTGCCATATGCGCTACCGCTTCCTGTCGTTGATCCGAGGAGGAGTGGGCGCCGAGCGTATGCCTTTCGAGCGCCCCTTTGCCGTATTAACGCATGACGACGACAGGAAAGGGTGAATAATTCGCAGGCCCATGTGTTGTGCGCCTGGCCTGCTAGTACTATGCCCCGTCATTCCTCACAGAAGGGCGGGTGCCGCCACAGTGTCCGCGTATCGGGGCACGGTGCGGGACCAGAAGTAACATCCGCGGATCCAGCCGGCCATGCCTTCCACGTAACCGACGCCGGCGGGGCTCAATTCGGGCTCGATCTCTTCGTACAGCGTCTCGAATTCCCGGATCGTGCAGTTGATCTGCTGGATCGCCAGCATGACGGCCATTGGCAAGGAGCACCGGTGCGCGCGCTGGTAGGCGAGGGCCAGGTTGATCATTCCCCCTTCCCGTTGTTCCTTCACGGCGGAGAAGAGATCGGGAATCCACACCGCCGCGTCGGCCGACAAGCGCCTCAAGCGCCGCATAGCCGGGTGGCAGAGCTCCTCGGCACGCACCTCGGCGGCCTGTCCGGCCTCGCACAGCGGATAGAACGGCTCGACGCCCGCGATGAGCGAACGAATCGACTCGCACACCCCCGTCCGAACACCCCCCGCCTCCCCCTGCGCCACCGCCTCGTACAACAACCCGTGCACATACTCCCGGCTGTTCCACGCCCAGCGTGCCGCCTGGGCGGGCGTGCACCGGTCCTGGACCTGGCGGTGGAGGTCGGCCAGGGCCGCGCCGAGAGCGGTGCTGGGGGGTTCGCCGTCCCGGAGGATGGCGATGCTCTCGCACAGCATGGGCAGCAGGCGGGCCGCACCCTGCCGGCCGACCTCCTCCGCACGGTCGTCGAAGATGAACTGGTAGGCGATCTGGTTGGCGACGATCTGGAGGAGATCGGCGTCCATCGTCGGGCTGTTGTAGGCGGCGAGCTCGGCGGGGCGGGTGCGGGCGATCATCGTCGCCACCCCCGGTTCGTCGGTCAGCCCCCGTCGGCGCAACCACGTCTCGACGCCCGCCGCGGCCTCGGACGCATGGCGATTGCACTGGAACGGAAAGGGCATGTAGAGGTCCGCGTCGATCAGATCCCTGAGACTGCCGGCCGAAAGAACGTTCTGCGGGGTTACCGCGATTTCCTCATGCGTCGTCGACACCGTTGTCACCTGCCGTTCGGGAGTCCTGCACTCGTGGTGCTGCGGTTGCTCGGATGGCGAGGGAACGTGCATGGGATGCCCCGCCGAGCGGCGCGTGGGCGCGCGGTTCGCAGGTCATCACCAGCGAACGCGGGCCCAGCGTCGCGGCGGGGCGCAGCTGTTCGGTGTATCCGGGCCGATGGCACAGCCGCCATCGGCCGGCGATGGTCGCGACGGCCACCATGGCCTCCGCTAGGGCGAACCGGTCGCCGATGCATTTGCGGCTGCCCTTGGAGAACGGGAGCATCGCGCCGTGCGGGACGGCGGTGGCCTGTTCGGGCAGCCAGCGGGCGGGGCGGAAGCGGTCGGGGTCGGGGAACGAGGCCGGGTCGTGCTGGAGGAGGTAGGGGCTGTACAGGACCGTGGCCCCCGCCGGGAGGCGCTGCCCGGCCAGGGCCGTCTCCTTCGTGGTCCGGCGCGTGAAGAGCCAGCCGGGCGGGCGGTGCCGGAGCGTCTCGGTGACGACGCACCGGGTGTAGGTGAGGCGCGGAAGGTCCTCGGGCCCGGGAAGCCGTCCGCCCAGCACGGTGTCGACCTCGTCGTGCAGCCGACGCTCCGCCTCCGGGTGCAGTGCCAGGAGTCCGAAGGCGGATGCGAGGCACAGGGCGTTGCTCTCGGCTCCGGTGAGCAGGAACGTGACGAGCTGGTCGTGGACCTCCTGCTCGCTGACCGCCGCCGCGGTCTCGCCGTCGCCACGTGTGGCGGCCAGAAGCGTCCCGAGCAGATCGTGCCGGTCGTCGCGCCGCGGGTCGCGTCGGCGTTCCTCGACGACTCCGTCGACGATCGCGTGTACCCGCTCGACGGCGCGGCGGTACCGCCGGTTCGCGGGTGTCGGCACCCGGAACAGGGCGTCGACCGGCACGGCCGTACGGACGAACAGACCGCGCACGATGGTGGCGAGACAGTCGCGCACCTCGGCGGCCGTCGCCCGGTCGAGGGAGTCGGAGAACAGGACGTGGCTGATCACCCGGGTTGTCAGGGCCAACATCTCCGCGCTGATGTCGACCGGTTCACCGGCCTGCCACGTGCGGAACGTCGACTCGGCTTCACGCCCCATCAGTTCGGTGTGCTCGGCGATACGAGAGGGGTGGAAGTCGGGTTGCAACAGCCTGCGTTGCCGCCTGTAGCTGTCATGACGGCAGGTGACGAGACCGTTGCCCATCAGCGGGCGCAGCCTGTCGTACAGCGGGCCCCCCTTGTCGAAGGTGCGCGTGTCCATGAGGAGTTGGTGTACCAGCTCCGGGTGACACGCCATCCAGGCACGCAGAGGACCCAGACGTATCTCGACCAGATCTCCGTGCTCAGGCAAGGAATTCAGAAAATCCAGCGGCCGACGGAACAAAGCGATACCGTGACCGACGAAGGGGAATATGCCTGGTGCAATACCCACCGTCCAGGCGCGATCTGTTTCAGGCGCGGCACCGTTCATCGATTACCACCTGCCTCAATCGACACACGAAATCAGTGGCCGTTCCACCGATTTGCGTTCGAGTCTTGTACTGCCCAGTTCAACCTCCCTTCGGTTGCCTGAATCGCCTCTACGCCGGGGCGCACAGGAGCACGAAGAGGCATTGCGTGGCGTGGACGACCACCCTTGGTGTGCATGGCACCGATGGACGGTCCTCTTTTGTCACTCAGGCGCTCTCACTCTCCGTGAGTCACCCGAATGCCCTACGCGGCCATGCCCGTGGCGGCGGTGCGGCGGACGCTGAGCGAGAGCTCGGAGCCGCCGACGGAGGAGAACCCGGATGACCACCACCCGTACGCGGAACTGGAATCACGCCGTCGTCACCGGTCGCGCGGGGTTCGTCGGCCTGGAGGAACTTCGCCGAGGCGCTGACCACCGCCCGCGCCCAGGCCCACGGCACCGACACCTGCATCGTGCGCCTGTTCAACACCCACGGACCCCGGATGCGCGGCCACGACGCCCTGGCCGTTCCGACCTTCGTCCAGTAGGCGCCACCCGCGCAGGGGAACGGACGGCAAGGGGAGCGGCCGTATGAGCACCGCGCCGACCGGCCCGGCCGCCCCTGGCGTCCTGGACATCGCACTGGTCGCGGGGCCCGTCGGCCCACCCGCCGCGCTCGCCGAGGGCGGGCGGAACGCCCACCTCACCCGCCTCGCGGGCGCGCTCGCAGACCGGGGCCACCGCGTGACCGTCTACACCCGCCGAGCCACGCCCGAGCCGCCCGACCGGTTGCCGTTGCGCGACGGCGTAGAGGTACACCTGGTACCCGCCGGACCCCCCGAACAGCTCCCCGAGGCCGAACTCCTGTCCCACACGTCGGAGTTCGGCCACCACCTGGCCCGGATCTGGCACAGACGGCCCCCCGACCTGGTGCACTCACACGGGTGGATCTGGGGCCCCGCCTCCCTGTGCGCGGCCCGCCACCACGGGCTGCCACTGCTGCACACGTACCACACCCTCGGCACAGTCGAGCGACGACACCGACAACTCACCGACACCAGCCCGACCCAGCGCATCGCCTACGAAACACAGGTGGGCCTGGCCTGCGACCGGATCATCGCCACCTGCCGGGACCAGGTCGCCGAACTGACCCGCATGGGCGTCCCCGCAGAGAAGACAACCGTCGTGCCGTACGGGGTCGACACCGACCGTTTCACCCCGCATGGCCCCACGGCACCGCGCGGCGCCCACCCGTACCGACTGCTCCAGCTGGGCCACCCGACCCCGCGCAAGGGCGCGGCGGTCTCCGTCGCCGCCCTGCCCCTCCTGCCGGGCACCGAACTGGTCATAGTGGGCGGCCCTGCGCCACCCCACCTCGACGAGAACGCAGAAGTACGCCGGCTGCGCGCCCTGGCGCACGAGGCCGGCGTAGCCCACCGCGTCCACTTCACAGGCGGCGTCCCCAACGACCGGGTGCCACCGCTCCTGCGCTCCGCCGACGTCATCGTCTGCCCCGCCGACCACGAACCCTCCGGCACCGTCCCCCTGGAGGCCATGGCCTGCGGCAGACCCGTCGTCGCCAGCGCCCTCGGCGGCCACCTGGACACCGTCGCCGACCCCGGCACCGGCCGCCTGGTACCACCCCGCGACCCCGAAGCACTGGCCCGCGCAGTCGGCGCCCTCCTGGCCGACCCGACGACCCGCCAGGCATGCGGAGCGGCCGCCCGCCGCAGAATCCTCGGCCGCTACGCCTGGGCACAGGTGGCAGCGGCCACCGAAAACGCGTACTGCGAGACCCTCGACGCAGAGTGGGCGGCCACCGGGGCAAGCTGACCCACCTCCCACCGACGGAGGTGCGGGCCCGGACCCCCACGTCGCGGAGGCCGCCGTACTTACGGGAGCGGGGTGATGCGGTGCGGCGCAGCCCGTCGCGTAGCCGGTCCCGACGCCGACTCACCGTGACAGCGGACACAGGGGCCAGACCAGCGACGCCGCTCGCCGCGCCGCCATGCCCCCGCCCCGCCCACGGCCGTGGCGCACCCGCGCCCTGAGAAGCCGACGCCCCCAACTGCCGTGACTACAGTGCGTGATGCTCCAACGCGCGGACGCTCCGACTCCCGTTTACGTTGGGCGGGCAAGCGACTCACCCCATCCCCCCAAGGAGGAGTCATGGCCCGCAAGGGTGGTACGGACAAGATCAAGGGCAAGGCCAAGGAGATGACCGGCAAGGTCTCCGGCGACCGCGAGCAGGAGGTCGAGGGCCGGCTCGACCAGGCCCGCGGCGAGGCCAAGAAGGTCCGGGGCAAGGCCGAGGAGCGCATGCCGGAGAGCAACCGCTCCACGAAGCGCGACCGCACCTGACCGACGCGCAGCGAACCGCCGGGCGGCGAGGCGAGGCCGGGGGACCCCCGGCACCAGCCCACCGCGTCCGGCGGTTCCCGCTGTCCGAGCGCCCCGAAACAGCGCCCCGAAACAGCGTTCTTCCGTTGCCCTCCGCGATCTCCGGGTACCCGTCCTCCCCAGAGCGCAGACGGAAACCTGACAACGGAAGGCCGACAGCCATGGGCACACCCTTTCAGCCACACGCGCTGCACGACTACGCGCTGCTGGCCGACGGGGAACGCGGCGCGCTGATCGGCCCGGACGGCGCCATCGCCTGGCTCTGCGCCCCCACATGGCACGACGACGCCCTCTTCGCCGCCCTCGTGGGCGGCCGAGGCGCCTACGCAGTAACCCCCAAGGGCCGCTACGTCTTCGGCGGCTACTACGAAGAGGGCACCCTCATCTGGCGCAGCCGCTGGATCACCGACGACGGCATCATCGAGTGCCGGGAGGCACTCGCCTTCCCCGGCGACCCCGACCGCCTCGTCCTGCTGCGCCGGCTGCGCGCCGTCGACGGCCCCGCCCACCTCACCGTCGCCCTCGACCCGCACGCCGGATACGGCAGCGCCACCCTCACCTCCGCCCACCGCAACGACGACGGCGTATGGCACCTCCGCACCGGCGACCTCCACCTGCGCTGGCGGGGAGCGGCCGCCGCAGTCGCGGGCGAACAGGGCCTGACCGCCGATCTGACGCTGCAGCCGGGCGAGCACCACGACCTGATCCTCGAATGCTCCAGGACCGAGCTGCCGCACGAGGAGCCGCGCCCCGACCAGGCGTGGGCCGCCACCGAGGCCGCATGGCGGAAAACGGTCCCCGATCTCGAGAACACCATCGCCGTCGGCGACGCCCGCCGGTCGTACGCCGTGCTGCGCGGCCTGACCGCCCGAGGCGGCGGCATGGTCGCGGCCGCCACCACCAGCCTGCCCGAGCGCGCCGAGGAGGGCCGCAACTACGACTACCGGTACGTGTGGATCCGCGATCAGAGCTACGCGGGCCAGGCCGCCGCGGCCGTGGGCTCGCACGACCTGCTGGACGACGCCGTCCGCTTCGTCTGCGCACGACTGCACGACGACGGCCCCCGCCTGGCCCCGGCCTACACCGTCCACGGCGGTCCCGTCCCCGAGCAGCGGGATCTCGCCCTCCCCGGCTACCCCGGCGGCTTCGACCGCGTCGGCAACCGCGTGAACCGCCAGTTCCAGCTCGACTGCTTCGGCGAGGCCCTGCAACTGTTCGCCGCCGCCGCACAGCACGACCGCCTCGACACGGACCACTGGAAGGCGGCCGCCCTCGCGGTGAACGCCATCGCCGAGCGCTGGCGGGAACCCGACTCCGGCATCTGGGAGCTCGGCGCCCGATGGTGGACGCACAGCAGGCTGGCCTGCATCGCCGGACTGCGAGCCCTGGCCACCGCGGCCCCCCGCCACCCGCTCGCCGAGACCTGCACCCGCCTGGCCGATACCGTCCTCACCACCACCGCGGGCACCTGCGTCCACCCCGACGGCCACTGGCAGCGCAGCCCCGACGACCCCGCGGTGGACGCGGCCCTCCTGCTGCCCGCCGTACGCGGCGCACTGGACGCTCACGACGTGCGGACCCGCGCCACCCTCGACGCCTGCCGCCGCGACCTCACCGAGGACCACTTCGTCTACCGATTCCGCCACGACGACCGACCCCTGGAAGAGGCCGAGGGGGCGTTCGTGATGTGCGGATTCGTCATGGCCCTGGCCGAGCACCAGGCGGGCCGGACCGTCGCGGCGCACCGCTGGTTCGAACGCAACCGCGGGGCCTGCGGCGCCTCGGGCCTGTACGCGGAGGAGTTCGACGTCGCCCAGCGCCAGCTGCGCGGCAACCTCCCGCAGGCCTTCGTCCACGCCCTGCTCCTGGAGAGCGCCGTACGGCTCGCCGGGACGCCGGAGGGGGACCCGCGACACGGAACGACATGACGGGTTCGCCCGGTGCTCCCCGGGTACCCGTGCCTTTTGGCACGAGGAGGGGACGGAGGAACGCAAACATGTCTCCCCTGGCACAGGCAGTCCCGGCGGGCCCCTCGGAGGACCGACGCGCTCCCGCCCGCACCGCTCGGCTGCGCAGCCGGATACCCGAGCCCGACGAGGAACCGGACCTGCTGGGCCAGTATCTGGCTCAGATCGCGGCGACCCCGCTGCTCACCGCGGAGGACGAGGTGCGGCTCGCCCAGCGCATCGAGGCGGGCGTGCACGCCATGGAGGAACTGGAACAGGCCGACGCGGGCGAACGGAACGTACCGCCGGAACGGCGCCCGGAGCTGGAGCGGATCACCCGTGAGGGGCTGGCGGCCAAGGACCACATGGTCCGCGCCAACCTGAGGCTCGTGGTGTCGATGGCCAAGCGGCACGCCCACCGGGGTCTGCCGCTGCTCGACGTCATCCAGGAGGGAAACCTGGGTCTGATCCGGGCGGTGGAGAAGTTCGACCACACCAAGGGCTTCAAGTTCTCCACGTACGCCACCTGGTGGATCCGCCAGGCCATCGAGCGGGGCCTCGCGGCGCACGCCCGCACGGTGCGGCTGCCGATGCAGGTCGTGGAACAGCTGCAGAAACTGGCCAAGATCGAACGGCGGATGCAACTGGCCCTGGGACGTGCGCCCTCCGCCGAGGAGGTGGCCGCGGAGAGCGGCTTCAGCGAGGAGAAGGTGGCGTGGCTGCGGCACGTAGGACGGGACGCCGTCAGCCTGGACACTCCGGTGGACGAGACCGGCGAGACCGTCGTCGGCGACCTCATCGCCGACACGGAGGTCCTGCAGGCCCCGGAGGTCGCCGAGTACCAGGCCCTCGCGGAGGAGCTGCACGAGGCCGTCGGTACCCTGGCCGCCCGCGAGGCCATGATCCTCAGCCTGCGGTACGGCCTCCACGACGGGCGGCCCCGCACCCTGCAGGAGGTGGCGCGGCAGGTCGGCCTGACCCGCGAGCGCGTCCGCCAGCTGGAGAAGGAGTCCCTCGCCCGGCTGCGGGCGCCCGACACCCGCGAACGACTGCTGGCCTGGACGAGCTGAGGTCTCACACCGGAAGCATCAACCGTTGTCCCGGCTCCACCCGCCATGCCGAGGCGCACAGCGCGCGGTCGACCTCATCGGTGTAGAGCGCGGCGGCGAGCCAGGCGCGCGCGAACCGGTCGGTGTCCGCGGGCAGGAGACGGCCGAAGGCGTCCCGGGCACGGTCCGCGGCGGCGGCGTGGAGCGCGTCGAGGAGATCGCCCGCCGTCGCGAGGCCGTACTCGCCGAGGCGCCGGCTGTCGTACGCGCCGTCCCCGGGAAAGGCCAGCACACGACGGCCCCCGGAGACGGCCTGATGGACGCGCCGACGCAGGAGGTGCAACGGGGCTTCGTCGGGCGTGGGCGGCGCGCCGGCCGACGGTGTCCCCGAGGAGGCGGGCAGGTCCGCGTGCTGGAGACGGTCGAGGCCGAGGTCGACACGGCTCCCCAGGTCCGAGGGGTGGTCGCAGGCGAGGAGCAGGGCGCGGGGGAGCGGGGCCGGGGTCAGACGCGCGACGACACGGAGCCGGGTGCCCGTGGCGGCCGCGAGCAGACGGAGATTGTCGCGGTGGGGCAGCGCGGGATCGTCGTGGGCGGCGGCCAGACGCAGCGGCAGACCGCCACAGTCCGCGAGCAGGCAGTCGCCCGCGGCCTCGCGCACCGTGCCCAGGAGGGTCACGTCCAGGAAGAGCAGGCCGGGGCCGCCGTCGGACAGCGCACGGGAGACCTGCTCGGCGACGGGCACGGCCCAGAGACGGTCGAGCGGCTCGCCCCGCCAGGCAGCGCCGGACGCTCGGACCGCCCGTACACCCGCCCCCGCTCCCAGCCGGCCCGTCGGCGAGACGGTGGCGCCGGAGACGGCGAGCCCGGCGCGCGACAGCTCGCGGTGCGTCAGGGCCGTGTCGCCGATGCGGACGGCCCGGTCGGCCGCGCCCACGGCCCGGGCCGCGCGGCCCGGGGCCACGTCGGAGACCGTGTAAAGACAGCCGTCGGCGTCGGCGGTCCAGGTGACGGCTCCCGCGTATCCGGTCGCCGTGAGGACGGGCTCGGAGAAGAGCCCGTACAGGCGCAGGGACCCGTCCGGGGTGTACGGCTGCCGTGCCGTGCCGCGCAGGGCGGCCAGTTCCGGGCCGGTGGCGTACGGGAGACGGTGGGCGGTGCCCAGCAGGTCGCGCAGCGCGGCGACCAGGTCGGCGAGGCGGTACGCGGGGTCGGCGGAGCGGGCCGCCCGTAGCGCGGTGACCACGGACACCGCCGAGGCGGCGGCCCTCGGCAGCCCCGCGAGCCGCGCGGTGTGCGCCGCGCGGAGCAGTTCCGCCTGGAGGACGGCCCCGGCACCGTCCGTACCGGCTTCGAACACGGCGGCCGCGGCGTCCTGGACGGCTCGGGCGGCGGTGTGCTGAGCGGGGGTGGGGGTGTCGGGCATGGCCGGGGGTGCCGGAGCTGCCTGGGCCGGGGCATCGGTGGACGTGGCATCGGTGGACGGGGCGTCGGAGTGGGCGGCCGGACCGGAGTCGTCCACCACCGGCTGGTCGGTTTCGGCTTCGAGGTCCGTCTCGGCGTCGGGGCCGGTGATCAGCGCCGCGTCGGCGATCGGGGCGGCCGAGGCCGCGGCGGCGCGGTGCAGGCAGTCGGGGGCGAGAAGACAACCGCAGCGGATGGCGTCCGCACTGGTCACGGCGCCGCAGGGGGCATGCAGTTCGAGGTCGGTGTCGTCGTCGACGGCGAGGCGCACGGTGTCGCCGTCGACGACCACCGGCCGGTCCACCAGCTTGGCGATACCCGCGTCCAGCCGCTTACGGAGCCGGGGTGACAGCGCCTCGACGAGTTCGGCGGTCACGGACGGCGCGACCGGAGGCAGCTGCGGGCTCATGCGATCTTCTCCCCTACCCAGCGGGCGAGTTCGAGCGGGCTGAGGGCGGCTACGGGCATCCCCGCGGCGACGAGCTGTCCCGCGACGCCGGTGGAGTACCGGGGGCGGCCCGTGTCGTCGAGGCTCGCGCACCCCAGGACGTGACAGCCGGACCCCACCAGGGCACGGACCTCGGCGAGCAGACCGCCGAGCGGATAGCCCTCCTCGAAGTCGCTGACGACCACGACGAGGGTGCGGGACGGCACGGTGACGAGTTCACGGGCGTGTCGCAGGCCCGCGGCGATGTGGGTGCCGCCGCCCACGCTGACCTCGAGCAGCAGGGACAGCGGGTCGTCGACATGGCCGGTGAGATCGATGACCTCGGTGGAGAAGGCCAGGAAGTGCGTGGACAGGGTGGGCACTCCGGCCAGCACCGAGGCCGTGAGGGCGGCCCACACCGTGGACGCCTCCATGGACCCGGACACGTCGGTCACCAGCATCAGCCGCCAGTCGGCGGCACGCCGGGCGCGAGTACGGAAGACCGGGTGCTCGGGGATGATCTGGACCGTTCCGTCGGGGCCTCGGCGGGCGGTCGCCAGGTTGGCGCGCAGGGTGCCGGGCAGATCGAGCCCGCCGCCCGGCCGTCGGCTGGGGCGGGGCAGGGCCGTGCCGTGCAGCGCGGGGCGCAGCCGGGTGGCCAGCTCCCGGGTGAGCGCGTCGACCAGGCGGCTCACCAGCGGACGCAGCGCGGCGATCCGTGCCTCGGGCAGGCCGCCCGCGTGCCGCAGCACCGTGCGCAGCAGGTCGACGGAGGGCCGCACGCTGTCAGGGGCCAGTTCCGCGAGCACGTCCGTCCGGCCCGACGCGGCGGCCGCCGCCAGCACCTCCTCCCGCACACCCGGCCCGAACAGCGCCGCCAACTCCTCCGACCACTCCCGCACACCGGGATACGGCGCCTCCCGTCCACCGCCACCCCCAGCACCCGGCCCACCCCTGCTGCCCTCACCGCGGCCATTGCCGTACAACTCGTCCAGCGCGGTGGCCAACGCGGCCGCGGACCGCGGAAGCTTGTCGGCCCGCCGACCGAGGAGAAGGCGCCAGCGGTCGGCGGGCGCGAGGTGGTGTGAGCCCGAGCCGGCGCCGGAACCGATGCCGGAGTCGGCCCAGCCGAATCCGGGGGCGGTGGAGCCGCCACGAGCGCCGGAGCCGGGGTCGGGCGAGCCGACGCCCTTGTCGGCGGCGCCCTCGCCGGACGCCGAGGCGGGGCTCGTGTGGGTGGCGTTGTCGGGGGACTTCGAGGCGGGGCTCGTGTGGGTGGCGTCGTCGGGGGACGCCAAGGCGGGGCTCGTGTGGGCGGCGCCCTCGCCGGACTCCGAGCCGGGGCCCGTGCCGGTGGAGACATCGCCCGGGGCCGAGTCGGAGCCGGGCTCGGTGGCGGCGCTTCCGGAACCTGAGCCGGAGCCGGGCTCGGTTGCGGTGCCCTCGGAACCCCAGCCGGAGCCGAAGTCAGCGGTAGCGGCTTGGGGTTCGGTGCCGCTCGGCGCTGCTTCGGCGCCCCCGTCGACCCGTGCCGCCGGCAGCAGCCCCAGCCGCTGGAGAGCCGCCCGGGCGGAGATGTCCGCCCGGGTCCAGGTGGCGAGGTCGGTGGGGTCGACACCGCCCGTGTCGGACAGGGGCCGGGTGGGGGAGAGGCGTTCCTCCACCGTGCCGAGGAGTCGGTCCCGGGCCGCGGGGCTCAGCGTGTCGAAGCCGCCCCGCAGCGCGGGGAGCCGCTCGAGGAAGGCTTGGTCGGGCAGTTCCGACATCCGGTCGAGGAGGGGTTCCAGCGCGGGAGCCGCCGCCTCCAGGAGCGGCCCCGCGGCGGTGAGCAGGCCGGTGAGCCGCGCGGTGAGGGCGGACCGGGCCTCGGCGTCCCAGGCCCCGTCGACCCAGGACGCGACGCGACCGCCGAGCACCTCGGCGTCCTCGTGCCCGAGCAGGACCCGTACGGCGCCGGCGGCACCCCGCATCAGGGGCGAGCCGTCGGCGGACAGCCGGGCGAGGGCGTCGGTGAGCCGCAGGCCGCCCTGGAGGTCGGCACGGTGGGCGAGTTCGAGCAGGGCGTGGGCGTCGGCCGGATCCTCGGAGCCGGTCAGACCGTCCACCTGGCGCACCGCGGCGGCGGTGAGAAGGCCGGCCACGTCGGCGGCCCTGTCGGTGCGCTCCTCGTCCGCGCCGAGCCCCGCGAGGTGACCGGCCCTCAGCCGGTCCAACAGCGCCAGACCGGCGAGGAGTTCGGACAATGTGCCGGACGGCGGCAGCACCTCGGCGACATCGGCGAGCCGTTCGTCGGCGAGCCCGGGCAGGCCGCACTCCGCCGCCTCCTGAAGGCCCCGCAAGGCCTGCGCCGCCGTGGGCCCGCCCTCGTCCCCCTCTATACGCCGCCGCTCACGCAGGACGCCCTCCGCCGCCTGGGCGGGGGTGACTCCCCGTACGCCGGCCGCGGTCAGCATGGCCGCGGTGGCGGGCGTCCACCTCACCTCCCAGCGCGAGGTGAGGGACTCCGCACCGCCCGCGCCGGCAACCTCCTTGGCCTCCGCGTACGGCACCCCGCACACGGTCAGCCTGCGCAGCAGCAGTTCGCGCCGCCGGTCGAGACCGGAACGCAGCGGATCCAGCCGCAGATCCCGGCTCGCGCCGGATCCGCGGTCCCCCGGCCCCGGCAGCCCCAGCTCCGCCACCTCCGTCTCGACCGCCGGGACCAGACCACTGCGGGGCGCGCCCGGCGCGGGCCGCCCGCCGCGCGTACCGACCAGCACCCGCTCCATCGCCCGCGCGACGGCCCGCCCTCGCCCGTACGGCTCGCCCTGCGTCAGCACCGTCTGCACGGCCTCGACCAACTCGCCCCGCCCGGCCGCGGGCAGCCCCCGCAGCCGCGCCAGATCTCCGGCGAGCCGAGTGATCTCGCGGGCGTCGGCGGGCCCGGACGGATGGCCGAGAGCCCGCAGTTCCGCGCACACCCGCACGGCCGCCCGGGTCAGTGCCTCCTCCAGCGCGGCCGGATCGCCCGCCGCCCCCAGCACCATGTGCTGCCACTCCGGATCCCGGATGCCCGCCGGGTAACCGGACCGCTCGTCGAGGAGGGCGTAGGTGTACGGGATCAGCGAAGTCGTCCACACGGGCCGGGCAGCGCCCGCCGTGACCTCGGAGGTGGCGCCCAGCTCGACCGGCTCCGCCGGCCCCCCAGCGGCTGTCGGTTCCTTTCCGGCATCGCCCGTCAGCGCCGGCGCATGGAAGGCCCCCACCACCATGGCGGCCCGCTCCCCGTTCGCGGTGGCGGCGGCCAGCCGTGCCCGCATCCAGCGCTCCCGCCGCAGATCCAGCTCGGGCACGCCCCCCGACGCGACCGCGTCCTCCCGCAGCGCCCACCCTGTGAGCAACGCCGCCCGCCGCAGCGCCTCGACCGGCGACCCCGGAGCGGTCGCCTCGACGAGCCGATCCCACAGATCGTCCCCCGGCCGACCCGTGAGCCGAGCCCGCAGGGCGACGGACAGGCGGGGAACCACGCCCACCCGACCCGGCGCCCGCCGTTCCTCCCCCCACGCCCGGTCGGCCAGCGGCAGGTCGCAGGCGATCACCGGCACCCCACGCCGGGCCGCCCACCGCACGGCGGCGAGTTCGGGCGAGAAATCGGCGAACGGATAGAAGGCCGGACCACCCCCGTGGCCCCCGCCCCCCTCACCGTGACTCCAGCCGCCCCCGGCACCGCGCCCCCCGCCACCAGGCGCGGCCGCGAGGGCCACCGGCGCCCGTGTCTCCTCGTGGGCCAGCCAGGGCACCCACTCCTGCATCTCCGCGGGGAGCTCCACGAGCAGCACGTCCGGCTTCGCCTCGTCCAGCAGCGCGGGCACCGCCGCGGCCAGGGAGGGCGCGTGGTGCCGTACGCCGATCAGGTAGGGCCCCGTCGCCGGGTCGGTGAGCAGGGCGACGGCTTCCTCGGGGGAGAGGGAGGAGTGGGTCACGACCTCAGCCCTCCAAGACCGTGCGCAGGTCCCACAGGGTCCGCCAGGTGGCGGAACCCTGTTCGGCGCGGCGCCGGACGGGGCCGTCCCAGTAGCCGCGCAACCGGGCCGCGTCGGCCGGGTCGTCCTTGCGGACCACGCCGAGAAGGTGCCCGGGGAGCAGCCCGAGCACGTCACGGTCGCCGGGGAAGTACGCGGCCGCGAGCCCCAGCGCGCCCGCGACGGCGACGGCCTCCGCGGTGCTCATCACCGTGGAGGGCCGCTCGACCTCCCAGCCCTCGGTCGACCTGCCCTCCCGCAGGTCCCGGAAGGCGGTGACGAGGGCCTCGAGAACGGCGTCGTCGACCCGGAAGGCCGCACCGGACCGCTCGACGGCGGCCCGCGCCTGGCTGCGCACCAACGCGGTCTCGGCGTCGAGGTCGGGGATGGGGCCGACGGTCTCGAAGTTGAAGCGGCGCTTGAGCGCGGCGGACATCTCGGAGACGCCCTTGTCGCGGAGGTTGGCGGTGGCGATGAGGTTGAAGCCGGGCGCGGCGTGCGCCAGGGCGTCGTCCGTGCCCGCCAGCTCGGGGACGGCGATCCGTCGCTCCGACAGGAGCGAGACCAGCGAGTCCTGCACCTCGGGCAGACAGCGGGTCACCTCCTCGACCCGGGCGATGGCGCCCCGGGCCATGGCGGTGAGCACCGGAGAGGGCACGAGCGCCTGCCGACTGGGCCCCTGGGCCAGCAACAGGGCATAGTTCCAGCCGTACTTGAGCTGGTCTTCGGTCGTACCGGCCGTGCCCTGAACGACCAGGCCGCTGGTGCCGCACACCGCGGCGGACAGCAGCTCGGAGAGCATCGACTTGGCGGTGCCGGGCTCACCGACGAGCAGCAGTCCGCGCTCACCGGCGAGGGTGACGACACATCGCTCGACCAGCGCCCGGTCGCCGACGAACTTGCCCTCCACCACGAGCCTGCGTGGCACGCCGTCGGGCACCTCCGCGTCGTCGGGCAGCCGGAGAGCCTGCCCGTCGCTGCCCCTCACGAACGTGACGACGGCACGCGGCGTCAGCCGCCAGGCGGGCGGCCGCGGCCCGTCGTCGTACGCGGCGAGAAAAGCGAGCTCGACGGCATGCCGATCCTCGGGCGGCACGATCTGCCGCACGGTGTCGGGAACAAGGACGGTGGTCATCGCAGGCCCTTCGGGATGGCGCGGGTGCGGTTCATGGGCGGCGGCCCTTCCGGGCGACACGAGCGGAGTTCACGGGCGGCGGCCCTTCCGGGCGACACAAGCGGAGTTCACGGGCGGCAGCCCCTTCGGCCGGCGGGGGATGTCATCGGCCGTGGCCCACTCGGACGGCATGGCGGGTGGCCATCGACGACGGCCCATCCCAGTGGCCCCGTGGGTGTCATCAGCGGCGGCCCTTCCGAGTGGCTCAGTGAGTGTCCGTGTCATCGGCGGCGGCCCTTCCGGGTGGCGCGGGTGGTGAGTTCCTCGTAGGCGGGTGCGTCGCCGGAGCGGACGCGGTCCCAGGCGCGGGCGAAGACCTCGGCGACCGGGAGGAGGGGGACGGGTTGGGAGAAGGCGGTGACCGGGTAGAGGCCTTCCTTCCAGGTCTCCACAGGCAGGGCGGGTGCCTTGAGGTCGAGCCAGCCGCACGGCAGGAAGAGGGTGCGTCCGGCGCGGGGCCGCTTGGCCTCGACGACCAGGTCGGTCGCGGCCAGCTCGGCGCGGGCCGTCTTCAGGCGGGCGGGCTTCCAGCCGGTCCAGCGGGCGCAGTTGCGGTCCGTCGGATCGGCAAGGGCGAGCAGTTGCAGGTAGAGCACCGCCGCGTCCTGGCTCAGCCCGTGGGCCGCGGCGACCTCGCCGACGAGCGCGGGCGCGCTGACCGTGGGGTCCTGGGCGTGGCCCACGGGCCCCTCGGGGTCGGTCCCGGCCGCGAGGGCCCGGGCGAGGTCGTCGCCGAGGATCCTCCGCAGCGCCCACAGCCCGCTCCCGCGCAGGGCCCCGACGAGCCCTTCCAACAGCCCGAACACGGCGTCGTCCGGACCGGTGAGGGCGGCCGGGCGGACCAGGACGGTCTCGTGGTCGGCGGTCCAGGGGCGCAGCACGAGCGCTTCACTGGCGGGTGTCAGGCCGTGTGCGTCGGCACCGCCCGTGGCGGGGAGCCCGTACGCCTTGCGGATCTCGGCGGCGGTCGGCCCGCCCTTCTCCGTCCACGCCACGTCCAGGTCGAGCAGCAGCCCCGGGTCGGCGACACGACGGCGCAGTGCGGCGAGGCCGTCCGGCAGGGCGGCGCGCAGGGGGTGCCCGAAGGGCAGGGCGTAGGCGAGCGCGGCCAGGGCCCCCACGGCGGTTGCCAGGTCGTACCGTCCGGGCAGGGCCTGGGCGTCCTCGGGGACGAGGTTGCCGTCCTTGTCGGGCCGTTGGACCGTGGTGCGGCTGATCCATGGGGTGAGCCCGGGATTGAGCACGGCCTCCGCGGACGCGATCTGCACACCGGCGAGGTCGCCGGCGACGTCCTCGGGCAGCCGGACGAACGAGCCGAGGCGCTCGGCCCACACCCGGCCCGCGGCCTGTGTGTCCGGCCCGCTCGTCCACAGGTCGGCGGGGTCCTCGGGCAGCAGCGCCTCGATGAGCGCGGCCCGGTCCGCCGTACGCAGCGAGCCCAGCATGGTGTCGCCGAACTCCAGCTGACGCGGTTTCAGCCCGATCTCGGCAAGTGCCTCGGCACGGGCGTCCTGCGGCCGGGCGGCGAGCAGCACGGTCGCCTGGACGGGGCCCAGCGCGCCGCCGGTCGCTGCGGTGAGCGCCTGCGGTGCCTCGGGCCTCCACGGGGCCGCGCCCTTGTCCCGGACCAGACGGATGACGGCGGCGAGCCGCTCGGCGGGGAACGCCGACGCGTGCCCGGTCTCGTTCTCCAGGGTGAAGTGGGCGACCGCGCCGAACGCCCCGGTCGGATCGTGGTCGAGGGCGAGCCAGATGATCCGGTCCCGGGTGATGTCGACGCGCTGGCAGCCGAGCACGACCACGGTACGGCCGTCCCGGCGCAGCACCTGACCGGCCCGCTCCTGCTTGCTGTGCGGCTCGCCCAGCATGACCGTGCGCAGTCCCGCCCCGGGCGCGGCGAGCGGCCCTTCGCCGACCGCCTCGAGCAGCAGGAGCAGCGCCTCCCGCGAGGCGTCGGACAGCGTCGGCGAGGCGGCACGGTAGGCGAGCGGCGGCAATGTCTCCAGGAGGGACGGCCACACCATGCCGATCCTCGGGACGGTGTGCTCCTCGCTCCGCCATCCGTCGCCGAGGGCGGCCAGCCGGGCGCGGTCGGGCAGCGGCTTGCCGTCGGCGGGCTTCCCCGACAGCACGTGGTTCACGGCCCGGATCTGGCGCAGCACGCTCCACTGGTGGTCACCGCCCCACCAGCCGCCCAGGTGGGCGAGGCCGTCGACGGCCGCGCGCAGCGTGCCGTCGTCACCGTGCAGAGGGCGGTAGTCGGCGAACATGCCCTCCGTCCGCGAGGGATTGACCTGCGTCCGTTCCACGGGAGGCGCCGCGAAGGCCGCGGCCGTCTCGGCGACGCGCAGGGCCGTGCGGACGAGCGTGCTGACGCCGACGATCAGCCGTTCGTCGGTGAGCCCTGGCAGGGCTTGGGCCACGGCGAGCCGGACGACCTCGTCCGCGGTCGGCACGACGGGCTTGCCGGCGGCCGTCGCCGCGGCCGCAGCGGCGGGCCCGCCGGCGACGGCGAGCTTCGCCTGCCGCTCGGCGAGAGCGGCCGCCGCGGCGCGCAGTACGTCGGCGGCCTGCTGGTCCGTCAGCGCGCGCAGCAGTGCCGACGCCCGCTCGTCGCGAGGGCGCAACGCGTGCCAGAAGGCGACCGGTGGTACGAGCCGGGTGCCCGCCGCGTACTCCCCGCCCTGCTCGTTCAGCGTCACCCGGCCGAGCTCTCCGGTGCCGGAGGTGTCGTCGGCCGCGAACAGGGACACCTGGCGGTGCGTCTGGGCGGCGACGGGCTCGGCGCCGCCGGGCAGCCGCAGCGCCCCGAGCGGAACACCGCGCGTGCGGCCCCGGACGACCGGCAGGGAGACGGTCCGTCCGTCCGGTGTCCCGGTCGTCGTGCGTGCCTCCACCCCCGTCCCCTCCGTGCGCACCCAGCGGCCGAGGACGGTGCCGTCGGTGCCGAACGGGCTGTGCTCCAGGCCCGGTTGCAGGGGCAGGACCTCGCAGTCGTCCTGCGCGAGGGTCGCGTCCTCCCGGATGCCCGACCGCAGGAAGGCGGGCAGGGAGGCACGCCCGTGCGTGCCCGTCACCGGGTCGTACTCGAGCCACACCGACTGCCGGCCCTGCCTGCCCAGGCGCCACAGCGTGGTGCCGTCACCGATGACGGGCCGACCGGGCGGCAGGGCGGTGTCCCCGGCGTGCAGGGTGCGGCCGCCGGTGGCGCGGCCACCGCCGGGCAGCGGGATCGATGGGGTGCCGGCGTCGCGGCCGTGCCACCAGGAGGCCAGGTGTTCGCCGCCGAGGACGAACACCTCGGACGGCCGGTTGGACCAGTAGCCGAACTGCTTGTTGTCGTGCCGCCACACCACCAGCAGCTCGCCGTCGGTGTAGCGGAAGTTCGGGCGCTGCCAGCGGTCCAACTGGACCGGGATGCGCAGGTCGTGGTCGAGCAGCACCTTGTCCGGGCCGACGACGACCACCTTGTGCCCGCGCGCGAGGATCAGCGCAGGCCAGGCCTCGGCCAGGGTCAGCTCGTTGTCACGAGGGTCGCGTGTCGCGTCATCGAGCAGGCGCAAGGCCTCGTCGAGGGCGGGCCAGCCCAGCTCGTCCATGATCCCCGCGCGCAGGGTGCGGCCGAGCAGCGGCGCGACCTCGTGCGCGGCGACCCGGGCGACCGCCTCGGAGTTGGCCTTCGCGGCGACCGGGCGGAAGGGGCGAAGCCGGTGCAGCGCCGCCCCGGCCGCGGGCAGGCCCACCGCGCCGGTGAGCTCCCCGGTCGCCTCGTCCAGCCACTCGCGCAGCACCTCACTGAGCACCGGGTGCGCCGCTACAGCCTCCAGCAGCTCGGTCGCCGCCCGGTCCCGGCCCAGGGTGCCGACCGCCTGGTGCAGCAGGGGCCGGAACCGCGGATCCGCCGCGACGGCCCTCAGGTTCCGCCGCGCGGGCCGGGTGTCGCGCAGCCACCGGTCGAGAGCCAGGTGTACGTCGGTCTCGGCGTCGGGCGCCGCCAGGGGGATGCCCTCCGCCACGCACAGGTCCAGCAGGTCGAGGTCGGCGCCCGCGTGCCAGCGACCCGTGAAGAGGTCGACGGCGCGGCCATCCGCGCGCAGCCGGGGTGCCATCCGCTCGACGAGCGCGAGTGTGGCCGGCGAACGGCCGGACACCGATGCGCCGTGCTTCCGGAAGCCGGCCCAACGACTCAGCCAGTCCGCGGCGTCGACCCCGCTCGCCGCGCGGCCACCACCGCCGACGTCACCACCGGCGGCGTCCTCGGCTCCCTCACTCCCGCCCGTCAACAACCGCTCCGCACCGCTCTCCGCCAGCAACGCCAGCCAGAGTTCGTCGTTGTCGACGCCAGGGCCCAGCCCGGCGGGCATGATCTCCAGGAGCCGGGCCCGTACGGCCGGGCGCTGTTCCGCGAGCACGGGCAGGGTGGCGCGGTAGGCGTTCCAGAAGGAGGCGGGCGCCCGGACGGAGGCGGGTGAGGCGATCAGATCGGCGACGAGGGCGCACTCCTCGGTGACCCGGGCCAGACCGGCGGCCTTGATCAGCCCGCGCGCGTCCTGCGGCAGCGAGGCGTACGGCGGCATGCCCGCGGCGCAGCGCTCCACGGTCAGCTGCCGGAACTGGGCCCACGCCGCGGCGGGATCGAGCCGGTCGGCGAGGTCCTTGACGTGCTGCTTGAGCGCCTTGACCGTCAGTGCGCCGGCGAAGGCGAATTCCAGGAACACGGCCCGCTGCCGGTCCTCGTCGACGGCCAGGGCGTGCACGCGCTCGGCGTCACGGGCCTTGCCGAAGAACGCGCCGGCGTAGGTCGTGTTCTCATGCTGGAGGAAGACCCGGGCGGCCTGTTCGTAGAAGGTCGGCAGGAAGTGCGGCACCGCGCGGCCGAGCCGTTCGCCGAGCTCCTCGAAGCCGTCCTTGGCGGTGCCCGGGCGGGACTTCGCCTGCCGCGCGAGCCGCTCGACGTCCTTGACCAGGGCAAGCGCGTGGTGGCCGTTCGCCGGGTCGTTGACCAGGGCCCAGGCGGGAAACCCGAGGGTCTCCCGGCGGACCTGACCGACCTCGGGGGAATCCGGATCCCGCGCGAGTCCCAGGAAGTCCAGGGCGAGATCCTCCGCCTCACCGAGTGTGCCCGGCACCAGGCGTACGACACGCCGGTCGTCCAGGGCGGGGTGGGTGTAGGTGCGCACCGTGAGGGTGTCGGCGTCCTCGCGCGTCGTCGTGCCCGGGGGGAGGACGGCGCCCGCGTCGAGCAGTGCGGCCGCGGTGGTGTCGTCGTACGTGGTCATGCCGCCCGCTCCTCGTCCTCGATGTCGCGTCCGGCGTACAACGCGGCCGCCATGCGCATGCCCTCCGACCAGGCCACCGGCCCGATCTGACCGAGCTTCAGCACCCGGCCCGCGGTGTCGGTCCACATCAGGGGACCGGTCTCGGTCTCCTCGTAGCTGTCGTAGTCGCCGATCCAGACCCGGGCCTCGACGCCGACGCCGTCCTCCCGCACGGAACAGACGGCGTTCCCGCCGCGTACGCGGTAGCCGAGCTGGGTGGTCCTGCCGTGCAGGAAGCGCAGTTCCTTGAACGCCCCGCCCGCGTACTCCTCGACCGCGGTGCCCTCCGCGTCGAGACCGGCGGGGCGGTGCCAGACCTCGCGGAAGAGCTGCTGGGCGCGTTGTTCGACGCCGAGTTCGACGGCGAACTCCCGTAGTTCCTCAAGGTCTTCGAGGAGTACGGGGTGGGGGAGGCGGACGAGTTCGGGGGTGATGCGCACGGTGTCGCCGTCGAGGTCGACGAGACCGAGGCCGCGCTCGAGGTCGGCGTCCCTGAGGAATCCCGCGACCTCGCCGTCGACTCCGGTGACCACGAGGTCGCGCAGGGCGCTCTGCCAGGCCGGGTCCGGCCACACCCGGGCCATCACCGCGAGCGGAACGGGGAGGGAGCGCACCATCCACCGCTCCACGTCGGTCAGGCACTGCCGTTCGTGCCGGTCCAGCCACTCGGCGAGCTGACGGAGTCCCACCACGGCCGGGTCGTCCGCGAGTTTGGCCGGAACTGACTTCAGCCGTCGCCCGGCCGCGTTGCGGCACACCACCTTCCCGCTGTCGAGGGCAACCTCGTAGTCGCCCGCCGTCACCCACCCCATACGTGCCTCCCCGCACCGCAGTGATCAAGTGACGGGAACTCTAGGGCAGGCCACTGACAACGCCTCCGACGCCTGTGTCCTGGCCCGCGGCGGCCTCCCGGCCGCGGTGGGCGCGGGGTCAGTCACCGAGTCTGGTGAACCCGTCCCGCACGTTGTCGAAGACGGGCCGGTACGTGTTCCACTCGGCGTCGGGCGCCGACAGGTAGATGTCGTACTCCCGGCCGCCCTCCCGGCCGAAGCCGAGGTCGATGGCGCGAAACAGGCGGGCCTTGCCGTGGAACGTGAACTCCCACACCGCGGCCGGCTGCTCCCGGAACCGCATCTCCTGCATGCGCAGCCGCCGGTACGTCGGGTAGTTGACCTTCGTGTTCGTCTCGATGTCCATGAAGTGGTCCTTGGGGCTCGAACCAGCGGGGTCGACCATGCCGATCGTGATGCCGGCCAGGCCGGACGGGTCGGTGTAGACGACCTCGTCGTCGGACCGCCTGGTCGCCTTCCACCCCTCGGGCACGGGGAAGGAGATGTCGAACCGCTCCTCCTTGACCGACCTGTAGCCATCCGGCAGGGGTGAGGGTGCGGACGACGCCGTGGTGGGGCCGGGCGAGTGCGTGGCGGCACCGGGTGTGTCCGTGCCGGACGGTGACATGGTGATCACGCCGACGGCCACGGCCGTGGCGGCCGCCACGGCGGCGACGACGAGGGCGAGTACGCGGCCCCCGCGACGGCCTCGGCGTCCCTCCCGGCCACGGTCGTCGAGGGAGTGTTCGGACGGCACGGGCTCCCCACCGGAGGACCGCCCCCGGGCCCCCTCGGCCGGCCGCCCCGGGGACCGCCCCAGCGTCTCGTCACCCGGCGCCCGGTCGGCCGACCGCCCCACCGTCGTGGCTGTCGTGGACCAGTCCGGCGCCAGTCCGGCCGCCTGCGCGGAGGACCGCGCGGACTGCAGCGCCCGCTCGGTCTGTTCCGCCGACGGACGCTCCTCGGGCTCCTTGAACAGCAGCGCCTCGATCAGCGGTTCCAGCGGCCCGGCCCGCTTCATCGGCTCCATCGGGTCGACGGCGATGGCGTACGCCGTCTCCACGGCCGTGTCCCGGCGGAACGGCGGCCGCCCCTCGACCGCCTGGTACAGCGTCGCGCCCAGCGCCCACAGGTCCGAGGCGGGCCCCGGGCGCCGGCCGCGGATCCGTTCCGGGGCCATGAAGTCGATGGAACCGACCATCTCGCCGGTCCGGGTCAGCGTCGACGATCCCGTGGTCACGGCGATGCCGAAGTCGGTGAGCACCACACGGTCCCCGGCACCGAGCATGACGTTGCCGGGCTTGACGTCACGGTGCAGCACACCGGCGGCGTGCGCGGCCCGCAGGGCGGCGATCATCCCGAGGCCGATACGGGCGGCCTCCTCCGGAGGAACCGTCCGGCCGTGTTCGAGGAGATCGCCGAGCGTGACGGCCGGCAGGTACTCCATGACGATGCAGGGCCGCCCGTCGTCGTCCACGACGTCATGGACGACGACCACGTTCGGATGCACGACACGGGCGGCGGCACGTGCCTCGCGGCGGGTGCGTTCGTACAGCGTGGCGAGCTCGGCGTCGGCGAGGTGCGGCTGTACGTGCAGCTGCTTCAGCGCGACCCTGCGGTCGAGCACCTCGTCCTCGGCGCGCCACACCGTGCCCATGCCGCCCCGGCCGATCAGCTCCACGAGCCGGTAGCGCCCGGCGACGAGCCGCCCCTCGTCCGACACCGCCTGTCCTCCGCCGCCTTGCCCCGTTCGATTTCGTTCCGCCACCATAGTCGCCCGCGGACAACGATCAGGTGACGACGATCACGCGGCGAGGACCGGGCGCTCACGCGCCCGGTGCGGTCAGCCCTCGACCCAGCCGTGTCCCCTGCCGAACTTCGCCAGCGCACCGCGGACCTGCAGGATCTGCTCACCGGTGAGCGAGGGCGCCGCCGCCAGCAGGAGCTCGGTGACCTCCGCGGTGAACTCCTGCGTGTTCAGCACGTCGCACAGGGAGTCGTCGTCCGGAGCCAGCGGCTTGCCGTCCTCACCCCGGGCGAGCCGCACGGCGGAGGCCTTCGGACCGCGCTCACCCTCCTCGATCTCGAACTCCACCACCACACCCCGGTGCACCGCCGACTCCGGAATCAGCATGTCGTTCACATGCAGGAACACGTCCTCGCCACCGTCGTCGGGAGCGATGAACCCGTACCCGCGCTGACTGTCGAAACGCACCACACGACCAGCAACCATGACAACCCCCAACAGACCGGGCCCTTCGCCCGTGGAACCATGGCCTGATCGTAGTGGTCGCCGGGGGCGGCACTTTTCCGCGGGGTGCGGCGTTCAGTGGTCGGGAGGGTGAGATGACACGAGAAGAGAAGACGTCCACCGAGGCGGCCGAGGCCCTGCGTCACGCGCGCTTCGGCACGCTGCCGGAGCGGATCCGCCTGGAGGACCTGGTCGAGGAGAAGCCGGCCACGCTGCCCGATCCGGCGAAGGACACCTACAACCCCGACGAGTGGCTCATCCGGTACTGCCTCTGAGACGGGCGGCCGTCAGGGCGGTTCCCGAGGCCTCAGGAACCGCCCTCGGCGCGCTCGGCGTCCCGCTGCTTGAGGCGGGCCGCCTCCTTGCGGACCTCGGCCTGGGTGGCGCGCTCCTTCTCCAGCCACTCGGGCTTGTCGTCCTTGAGCGCCTCGATCTGCTCGGTGGTGAGCGCCTCGGTGACCCCGCCCCGGGCGAGACCGGCGATGGAGACGCCCAGCTTCGCGGCGACGACCGGGCGAGGGTGCGGGCCGGTGCGTCGCAGCTCCCGCAGCCACTCCGGCGGATCGGCCTGGAGTTCGTTCAGCTCGGCGCGCGAGACGACACCCTCCTGGAACTCGGCGGGGGTGGCGGGGAGGTACACACCCAGCTTCTTCGCCGCGGTCGCGGGCTTCATCGTCTGGGTGGTCTGGTGCGACTTCATGCTGTCCAGACTATCGGCCGCGAAGGTGACCCCCGACCACAGCCGGTAGCCTGGCGGAGTGACCGGCTCGCCAGACTCCCCCTCCTTCCGACTCGCCTACGTCCCCGGGGTGACGCCCGCCAAGTGGGCGCGGACCTGGACCGAGCGACTGCCCGACGTCCCCCTGACCCTCCTCCAGGTGACGGCCGCCGAGGCATCCGATGTGTTGCGCGACGCCGACGCCGACGCGGGCTTCGTACGGCTCCCGGTCGACCGTACGGTGTTCAGCGCGATCCCCCTCTACACCGAGACGACGGTGGTCGTGGTGCCCAAGGACCACGTCGTGACCGCGGCGGAGGAGGTGTCCCTCGACGACCTCGCCGACGAGGTCGTCCTCCACCCCCTCGACGACGTCCTCGGCTGGGAAAGCCTCCCGGGGCAGCCCGCCTTCGAACGCCCCGCCACCACGGCGGACGCCGTCGAACTCGTGGCGGCCGGCGTGGGCGTCCTGATCGTCCCGCAGTCGCTGGCCCGCCTCCACCACCGCAGGGACCTCACCTACCGTCCCGTCGTGGACGCCCCCCAGTCGAGCGTCGCCCTGTCCTGGCCCGAGGACGCGACCACCGACCTCGTCGAGGACTTCATCGGCATCGTCCGCGGCCGCACGGTCAACAGCACGCGCGGCCGCACGCAGCCGAAGTCGCAGACCGAGCAGAAGCGAGAAGGCCGCAAGCTCACCACAGGCGGTAAGCCGACGGGCGGCCGTGCGAAGTCGGGCGGCGGCACGGCGCGCACCCGCTCCGCCGCCCCGAAGAGCGGCGGACGGCGCGGCACCGGAAAGCCGCGCCGCCGGTCGTAGCCCGAAACCGCTCTCAGCCAGGAGACGTCACCGCACGTACGTCGCGCTGCGCGCCGTGTTCACCACCGTCTCCCCGTCGGCCCGCGCCAGCAGCCCCGCGGACACCCACGCGTCCACCGTCGACCGCACCCGCGCCACCAGCGCGCCCTTGCCGCTGAACGGCGCCCCGGCCCAGATCTCGTCGAGGAGGGTCGTGCCGTCGGCCTTCGCCGGGTTGGCGACGCCGGAGTCGGTGTTCCCGAAGACCACGCGGGGCTCGGCCCGCCGCACGTACGCGTGGGTGGGGTCTTCCGTCCCCTCGAAGAAGGGCGCGAACTCGGTGCCGTCGAGCGTGTAGTGCAGGGGCTTTCCGGCGACCGGTGTGAGGGAGGGCAGCAAATCGCCGGAGAGGGCGGCGTTGCGGTACAGGCCGAACGGCAGGTAGCTCGTCGCCGCGTTGCGGCCGACCAGGTTGACCGGACCGTAGAACAGGGTCTGGAGCGACGGGTCGTCGAGGGCCTTCTCGACGCGCAGCCGGAACGGGACGGCGACGCGGACGGTGTCGCCGTCGCGCCACTTCCGGGACACGGTGAAGTAGCTCCCGGGCTTCGGAGTGCCGTCGACCGTACGCCCGTTGACGGTCACCCGGAATCCGGCGGTCGCCCAGGAGGGCACCCGTAGCCGTAGCGCGAAGGTGCCGGTGCGGCCCCGCACGGTGAGGGTGGTGCCCTGCTCGCGCGGATAGTCGGTGGTCTGGGTGACGGTGACGCCCTTCTCGGCCCAGGTCAGCGTGGACGGGCTGTAGAGGTTGACGTAGAGGGTGCTGCCGTCGGCGGCCTTGAAGTACACCGAGTCCTGGTACTTGGTGGCGCTCTCCATGCCGGTGCCCTCGCAGCAGGTGGTGCCCTGCTTGGGCGTGTAGTCGCGGACATGACCGGGGGTGAGGCCGATGAAGTACGTGACGAGCGGCTTCTCCGCGTCCGCCTTGTCCTGCTTGGAGCCGAGCACCTGGTTGTACAGGGCGCGCTCGTAGTAGTCCATGTACGCCGGGTTCTGATCGTGGAAGAACAGCATCCGGCTCAGCTTCAGCAGGTTGTACGCGCAGCACGTCTCGGCCGTGGTGGCGCTGATGGTCCCCGCGATGACGTCCCGGGCCTTCCAGAACTCCGCCGTGCTGGTGCCGCCGATGCCGTACATGCGGTGCGGTACGACCATGCCCCAGAAGTTCTTCGCGGCGGTCAGGTAGCGCTCCTCGCCCGTCGCGTCGTACAGCCGCACGAGCCCGGTGAAGATCGGGATGTGCTGGTTGGCGTGGAGCCCGTCGAGCGTGTCGGTGCCGGCCGCGCAGGCGTCGATGAGCTTGTCGAGGTCGAACAGCTTGGCGAGCGCGAGGTGTTCGGCCTTGCCGTTGATCGTGTACAGGTCGACGATCGCCTCGACGATGCCGCCGAACTCCCCGCTGGAGAAGATGCCCCACATCCGCTGGAGTGTGGCGTCGGGCAGCTTCGACAGCCGGGAGTACATCCAGTCGCACATGCCGGACGCGAGGTCGAGCGCGCGGTCGTCGTCGGTGGCGATGTAGGCGTCGAGCAGACCCCTGAGGATCTTGTGAGCGGTGTAGTACGGCGCCCACACCTTGGTGTAGTCGGGGCTCGTCCTCGACTCCAGGTCGATGAACTGCGTCTCCGGGTACGCCGCCAGGAACCCGGGGTGGCTCGGCGCGCCCCAGGTGCGGCGCAGCGTCGCGGTGAGGCCGCGGCCCGAGGCGTCCGCGAACGCGCCGCCCGTCGTCTCGTCGAAGGCGTACGACGCCAGGTCCCCGCGACCCGCGGACGAGTCGGCGGCACGGTTGCCCCGCAGCGAGGTGATCTCGTCCGGGGTCAGGGCCCGCGACCATACGTTGAACTCGTCGAGGGCGCCCGCGAAGACGGGGTCGGCGGGGAAGTTGGAGCGCCCGAGCCAGTTGTTGGCGAGGGTGCCGAGGGTGGCCGGGGTGAGGCTCATCGCCGTGTTCTGCGCGACGGCGGCGCCGTTGACGTACAGGGTGCCGGTGCTGCCCGTGAGGGTCACCGCGAGGTGGCTCCACTCGTCGAGCGGGAGCGCGGCGGTGCCGTTCAGTCCCTGCTCGCCGCCCGGTCCACTTGTCGTGATGGCGAAGCGCGGCACACCGCTGCCGTTGCGGGCGGCCAGGTACAGGTACCGCGTGTTGTTGTTCCCGAAGTCGAAGATCCGGGCCCAGTTGGCGTCATGGGTGGGCTTGACCCAGGTGGACAGCGTGATCGCGGAGGCGCCGCCCAGCACGCCGGAGGGCAGGTCGACGTACTGGTAGGAGCCGCGTACGTTCTCGGCGGCGGTCCCGAACCTCCCCGTGGCACTGAGCACGACGGGTTCGTGCCGCAGGGCTTCACGGACCTCGGTCAGCGCCCCGACCATGGTGCGGATCCGGTCCGCGTAGACCTGGTCCCCGGTGCCGGCGTACGCCTGCGCCAGCATGGTCAGGAAGTGCCCGGTGTAGTGGCCCCGCAGGTTGCCGTTGGCCTCTCCGTCCAGCCCCTCCCAGCCGGCCGGGGCGACCGCGCCGAGCGTCGACAGGCCGGCGTTGGCGCGGAAGACCTGGAGCAGCCGGTTCACGTCGTAGCCGCGGGCGTGGTCCAGCATCAGTTGCCGCTTGGTCGCGAAGAGGCCCTTGCCCAGCGTCACGTCCTTGAGCTGGAAGGGCTGGAGCGTCCAGGACGCCGGTGGCGGCAACGGGGCGGCGAAGGCCCCGCCGTCGGCCGCGGCCGCGAAGCCGGGGGCGGCCGCGGCGAGTATCGCGGTCTGGAGAAGGGTTCTTCTGGAGAGGGGCGGGGCCATGTTGCTCCTCCACGGGGCCACGTCGTTCGAAATCACGGACAGTGTGCGGGTGATCGACCAGACGCTATGTGTGAGGTGAGGGAGCGTCAACGGTGCGGACGAGATCAGTCGGGGCGGGGGACGCGGGCGAGGGCTGCTCGGATCGTGTCGGCGGGGTCGGGCACGGGGATGCCGAGTTGGTTGAGGAGGGAGGCGATCTCTTTGATGCCGGTGCCCTTCCTCAGGGCGGTCTGATGCAGATACTGCAGGGGGAAGTGGACGGCCTCCGGCAGCTCGCCCTCGTCCAGTTCGCCGTCGCGGATCAGTTTCAGGGCCTCGCTGAACGACAGGCCCTTGGGAAGCCTGGGGTGGGAGGTCGGGACGTTGTAGGCGCGCAGTCGTCGTGCGACGACCCCCGGCGTGGTTCCCAGCTCTCTCGTGGCCAGAAGCACATGGCTGAAGGGCACGACGTCGTCCGTCGCGATCGACCACCAGCTGAACGGGCCCGCGGCCCGAAGGATCTCCCGGTCAAGTCCCCTGGGGCGCGGGGGAACCGCCAAGGGGACGTCGAATCCGTAGGCCCGCAGACGGTGGACGGCGCGCCTGAGGTCCTCCAGATCCTTCGCACCATGGAAGATCTGCCCGTAGAACAAGGGACCCGGGGGACGGGCGAGCCCGGCTTCGTAGGCGTCTCCGAAAAGGCGGAGGTCCCCCGGAGCCGCGTTGGCGGGGAAAGGCTCGGGTCGAGGGAAGCCGAGAGCGGCGAGTTTCGCCACCACTTCCAGCGGCTCAAGATCGAGCCTCTTCGCCGCGTGCAGCACAAGTCCCGGTGGTGGGGGCTGGGTCCGGTTCATCCAGGGCCACCTGCCGTTCCCATGGGTGCTCAGCAGGTCGACCATCTCGGAGCCCGGCCGATCGGGCAGCAGGCCACGGTCGGGCCGCAGTCCGTGGGCGGCGAGCCGTCGGCACACCTCGGCAACGGGCAGGTCGAAATGGACGCTCGCGTTGGCGATGTGCCCCGGCGGCACCACGGAGCCGGGAGCCAGAACGCCGTTCGACCTCGTGCCCGGGGTCAGCCAGAGCAACTCGTCCCGCTCGGCCGCCCGGCACATCGTCACGACATCGTCCGCCACGTGGAAGCCGAAGCCCCTCATGAAGGCGGCTGTCGCGGTGACTTCCTCCTGCACGTAGTCCACCGCGCGCATGAGGTCGGCGGACGTGAGGGGGGCGGTCTTGTCGAGAGGAAGGTCGTACGCGTTTCTGAATGCGGGACTGTTCGCTACGGTGAGCTGAGCGCCCTCCCGCCATGTGCGTGGATCGATGTCGTGAAATCCCAGCGCAGCCGCCTGCCGTGCGATCTCGTGAGGGGTCGACCGTAGCCGGTCCGCTGCGAGCGCGATGTCCCTGAGGTCCAGCGGCCCACCACGCCATCGGTCCGGGTGCGTCTTGAACTGCAAGAGCCACTGGTCGGAAGGTCTCGCCCTGCGGACGGGACCCGGTTCCGCGATCTCCGGACATACGGCGGTCAGTTCTCGCAAGGCGCTGCCCCGGTAGTGGGCCAGGAGCCTCCACAGGTAGATGTGGTCCCGTGCGTGACCGTACACCGTGGCGGCGTTCCCGATGCGATGCCGCGCATTCCTGAAGCCGGGGACGAGCGAGAGGTCGCCCGGGAAGAAGCCCGTTTGCTCCGTGCCGAACGACGCGGGGTGGAGCGCCGTCCTTCGCCCCCTCGCGGAGAGTGCCGAGGCGGCGATGTCCGCCAGCACCGGACTGCCGCCGGCCACCCGGCACAGCCAGGCGAAGTCGGGCAGCGGTGTGGCGTCGTCCGCCAGGGCGCCCGAGGCCTTCTCCAGCACTTCCTGGACCGCCGAGGACACATCGTCCAGCACGTGCCTGCGGTCCACGGACAGCGTGTCCGGGGACCACGGGCCCCGAAGATTCACCACTACTCCCGTCAGGCCGGAACCCTGGGGGCAGAAGACGCCCGCGCGTGTCTGTGGCTTCACGAGCAGGCCGTCCACGAGCAGGGCGCCACCCTTCTCGCACCAGACGACCTGAGCTCCGGAGGAGTCCCCCCACTGGCCCAGTTGACCTCCGTGCGCGTTCAGCTCGAAGCGTTCGGGTTGGCCGGCGTCATCGCGCTCTTTGAGACGATCTGCTTCCCAGTCGCCCCGCCGCTCACCGTGCCGCGCGCTCGTGGCGAACTCGGCCAGGGCGAGGAAGCGTTCCAGCACATCGACGACAGACCACGTACGCGGGTCCACGTCCTCCCGCAGGTACAACCGCACACTCGTCCCCGGCTCCCGCCCCCGGGCAGCGCTTCGCACGATCCTGAACAGATGACTCGGCCCGCAGATCGAGACCTCGAACACCGGCCCGGGAACCCCGTCCGCCCCCATCCGGCACGTCGTCACGCGGATCTCCTCCGCGAGCATGAAGTAGCTGAGCACCCCGATCCCGAAGCGGCTGTTCGGATACAGCGTCACGGGCGGATCCAGCGACTCCCACTTCGCCCGCTCCAGCTTGAACTCCAGTTGCTCCGCGAAGCGTTCACCCGCGTGGGAGAACACCCCGCGCAGCTCCGCCTCGCCCATGCCGATGCCGTCGTCCCGGCACTCCACATACGCGCGTCCGTCGTGGTCGTCCGTGGGCAGCAGGTTCAGGAACTCCGGATGGCAGACGTCGGGTCCTCGCCGCAGCCCGTGCAGCAGAGCGGTCACCCTGTCGCAGGCGAGTGCCCCGCCCAACTCCTCCGCCGGCTCGCCCAGTTCGGACAGCAACCGGCGGACCGAGCCGCTGTCCATGAACTCCTGATGCCGGGTCAGCCAGCGGTGGAAGAGCCACCAGCCGAGCCGCGGCTGCGCCTCGGAGTGCCGCAGAGCGCGCTGGACGAGTACGTCGTTGCCTTCCACGAAGACCTCGAACGATCTCCGCTCGGGCCCCGCGCCGACCATGGGCCGCAACGACCAGGGTGCGACCTGCGCGAGCAGCGCGGCCCGGCGCAGGTAGTGGACCCGGTAGACGAAGGGGAACAGGACGAGGAGGGCCGCCTCGGCGGGATGGAGGTCGAGGTCGACGCCCCCGTCCTGCGCCGGCTCACCGAGCAGCCACTCCAGGTGGTCGAGGAACCGTTCGGCGATCCGCGGGTCGCTCCAGGGGTCTTCGGCCGGCGCTTCGCGCGACTCGTCGCGCAGGAGGGCCAGCCGACCGGCGACCGCGGCGGCACGGTCCCGCTGGTGACCGCAGTCGCGCCCGTTCCGCACATGCCGCCAGACCTCGGAGCCGACGACCCTGTGCACCCACGCGTCCGCCCCCGAGGCCTCGCCCACGGACTCCGCCGCCGGAGCGGCCGCATGGAAGTGCACCTCCCCGATCGACCGCGCCTGGACAACCGTTCCCGCGGTGCCGCCCATGACATTGCGGGTGTGACCCTCGACCAACCCGCCGCTCCTTCCCGATGACGCTCCGAACGAATCTAGAGGAGCGGCATCGGCGCAGGGCCCGGCTTCACGCGATCCGCGTCCCCACGGAGCGTACGAGCCACTCGTAGGCCCCCCGCGCCGTGAATCCCCCCTGTCCGCCCCGCACGAGCAGATCCGCCGAACCGAACTCCGGCGCGTCCGCCTGTGACGGGACGTACGGAACCGCGATGCACCGCATCCCCGCCGCCCGAGCAGCGGCCGCGCCCGGAGCCGCGTCCTCGACGACCACGCAGTCGGCGGGGGCCGCGCCGAGACGGCGGGCCGCCTCCAGGAAGACGTCGGGGGCGGGCTTGCCGTGGGTGACCTCGTCGGCCGAGACGGTGGTCCGCAGGTACGCGTCCAGGCCCGTGCCGGCCAGTACCGCCTCGATGGCCTCCGGCGCCGAGCCCGAGGCCACGGCCATGGGGACGCCCTCGGCCGCCAGCAGTTCCACGAACTTGCCCATCTCGGGGTAGGCGGAGGTGGCGACGCGGGCGAGTGCGAGGTAGCGGCGGTTGGTGTCGGTGAGCAGTTCGTCCACGGGGGCCTGGATCCCGTACCGCTCCTTCCAGATCGCGGCTGACTCCAGTGTGCTGATACCGACGTAGCCCTCGTGGTCCGCCCAGGTGAACTCCGGGACGCCGTGCTCGGCAAGGGTGCGGCGACTCGCCTCGTAGTAGTTCGGCTCGCTGTCCACGAGTGTTCCGTCGAGGTCGAATATGACCGCAGTGGTGCCGAAGTTGCTCATGTGGTCCAGCATGCCAAGCGTCACTTGGCGGCCGTGCGGCCGATCGACTCCACCAGCGGCAGCAGCCGGTAGGGGACGCGTTCGCGCAGGGCGACCTCGGTGCGGGTGCGGACGACGCCGGGCAGGCTGATGAGTTTCTGGATGACATCCTCGAGGTGGAGGTTGTCGCGCGCCACCACGCGCGTGAGCAGATCTCCGCCACCCGTGATCGAGAACGCCTCCACGATCTCCGGTACGGCGGCCAGCGCGTCGCCCACGTCGTCGAGGTGGCCCTGGGTGACCTCGATGTGCACGAACGCGAGCACCGGGTGGTCCAGGGCGGCGGGGGAGAGCGTGGGGCCCGTGCCGGTGATCACACCGGCGCGCTCCAGGCGGTCGAGGCGGGCCTGGAGTGTGCCCCGGGCGACGCCGAGGAGACGGGCGTACTCGCGCACGCTGGTGCGCGGCTGCTCCAGCAGCAGCCGCAGGATGCGCGTGTCGAGCTCGTCCACGGCCATGGTGCGGGGCCTCCTTGTCCGTCCTTGATCGGCGTCGACTGTACCAATGGCCCAGCGGCAAGAGGTGCAGGTGGACCACCTCTCCTGGTCCGTTGGCCTGGCGTGGCTCAATCTTCACCGCCTACTGGTGGACCAATGGCACAGCTTTCAAGGAGACACTTGAGCCAGTGGTGGAACAGGTGCTCTCATGGGTGCGTCGATGGCGCTGCGGATCCCCGCGGCGCCTTTTTCATGCCGGTTGAACCAGAGGGGCGGGAAGCAGTGCTGAAGAGGGTGTTCGTGGCTCCGGACCCGGGGCGGACGCGGCTGCGTTTCGCCGCGCGGGCCGTCCTCGGCATCGGGGCGACGGTCGTCGTCTGCGGTCTCGCCGGACAGTCCCTCGCCGGTGCCGTCACCGGAGGGCTCGCCGCGCTCCTCGCGCTGTTCACCGTCACCGACGCGACCGTCCGAGGTCAGGCCGTGACCACCGCGCTGCTGCCCGCCGTCGGTCTGCCCGTGCTCGCCGTCGCGGCGGAACTGCACGACCACCCCGTGGCACGTGACCTCACCTTCCTCGCCGTCGTCGGGGCGGGCGTGTACGCGCGCCGCTGGGGGCCACGCGGGCACAGCCTCGGCGTGTTCGCGTTCATGACCTTCTTCGTGGCCCAGTTCCTCCACGCCACCACGGACCAGCTGCCCGAGCTGTACGCCGCTGTCCTGCTGTCGGTCCTCACCGCGTCGATGGTCCGCTTCGGGGCGTGGTGCTACGAGCGCCGCCTGCCCCCGGCCGCCGTGCCCGCCCCGCCGGGCGGCAGCGGGCTGGCCCGTGTGACCACGCGCCAGGCGATCCAGGCCATGGCCGGGGCGGGCTTCGCCCTCGTCGTGGGGCAGCTGGTGTCCGGGCAGCGCTGGTACTGGGCCGTCGGCGCCACCTGGTGGATCTTCGTGAACACCACCTCGCGCGGCGAGACCCTGGTCCGCGGCTTCCGCCGGGTGCTCGGCACCGTGATCGGCATCGGCCTCGGCCTGCTCGTCGCCGTCCCGGTGAACGGCACCGCCGTCCCCACGGCCGTGCTCGTCGCCGTCTGCGTCTTCGGCATCTTCTACACCGCCGCCGTGTCCTACACCTGGATGATGCTCTGCGTGACCCTGCTCGCCGAGCTCCTCTACGGCCTCCTCGGCGTCCTCGACCCGGGCCTGCTCGCCCTGCGTCTGGCGGAGACCGGCGTCGGCGCGCTCGGCGCGGTCCTGGCGGTGCTCTTCGTCCTGCCGGTCACCACCCACGCCGTCACCGACGCCTGGATCCAGCGCGCCCTGCGAAGCGTCCACGCCTGCACCGCCGAGGCCGCGGCCCGGCTCGCGGGCGACCCCGACGCCGACCCGGCCCGCCGTGTGGCCGAACTGGAGCAGCTTCTCGGCCGCGTACGGCTCTCCGTCGCGCCACTCGTCCACCCCCTCAATCCGATGCGCAGCCGCAAGCGCCGCGCCCGCCAGGTCCTCACCCTCCTCGACAACTGCGCCCACGAAATCCGCGGCCTGGTCACCGTCGCCGCGGACCCGGAGGCCTCCCACGACGCCCGCCTCGCGGCGGCCTGCTGGCGCGTACAGGCCACGGTAGAGGCACTCACGAAGGGCGGCGGCTCCGAGCAGGTCCCGATGGCCGCAGCGCCCCCCGCCGAAGAGGCCGCCCTGATTCACCTTTACGGCCTGGAACGAGCCCTGGCGGAACTGGCCCACCCCTTGCGAACGCCGTCAGGCTCGCCGCTGGTGGGGGCCTGAGGCAGGCACCCGGCTGCTCTCGGGGAGCCCGCGCCGGCCGCCGCGGCGAGCCTCCTGCCGCACGCAGGCCGCAGGCCGCGTACCCGGGCAGCCGCACGAGCCGCCGACGGCCCGGCTACCAGCCGGGGGTTGGGAGGTGTGGCACCTGCGCCCCCAGGCCGCCGCCCCGCCGTACCCACCCGCCCCGCCGGCTCCTCCCGCGGCCGCATCTTGCTGGGCTTGCCCCACGGCGCGCCTCACGGGCCGCCGCGTCGGCTGCAGGCCACGTGCGTCGGTCAGCCGCAGCCGGCGGGCCGAGGGACGCGGGGGGGCGTAGGGGGTACGCCCCGGCCGCCGTGTTGGCTGCGCCCGCCCAGCCGTAGCAGCCCGCCTGCCCGCCGGGCTCATCCCTCAGCGCGCCTCGCAGGGGCGCACCCCGCGCTCCACACCTCGCCCGGCCCACCTCGGCACGCCGCCGCCCGAACCTTGGTCTAGACCTTGAGTGATCTCCTGCTACGGTCACCCCCTGGACAGCACCCAACGAGAGGGGACCGCGGTGACAGGTGATGGCGCGCGGCAGCGGCGGGCGTTCATTGGGTCGTTCACGGCGGCTGGGGGGCCCGGACTGGTTGCGGCCGCTGTGGATCCGGAGAGCGGGGCGCTGACGGTTCTGAGCAGTGTGGACGGTGTGGCGGATCCCTCGTATCTGGCGCCGGCGCCGGGCGGGGACATGCTCTACGCGGTCAGCGAGACGGCAGAGGGCGCGGTGGTCGCGTACCGGATCGCGGGCGACGAGCCGGAACTCGCCGGGCCGCCCGTCGCGGTCGGCGGCAGCGGGCCCACGCACCTCGGTCTGTACGACGGGCACGTCCTGACCGCCAACTACGGCTCCGGCAGCGTCACCGCCGTCCCGCTCCGCGCCGACGGCACCCTCGCACCCGCGGCGTCCGGCGTGCTCCGGCACACCGGCGGCGGACCGCACACACTGCGCCAGCAGGGACCGCACGCCCACCAGGTGCAGAGCGACCCCAGTGGCCGCTGGGCCGTCAGCGTCGACCTCGGCACGGACTCGGTGCGGATGTGCACGCTGGCCGACGGCAACCCCGTCCTGCACCGGGAGACCGCCCTGCGGCCCGGCTCAGGACCGCGCCACCTCGCCTTCCACCCGGACGGCGAGCATGTGTACGTGCTCAACGAACTCACCCCGACCGTCACGGTCTGCCGCTGGGAACCCGCCGACGGCCTGCTGAAGCCGCTGGACGAGACACCGGTGCTCCCCGGCGCCCCGGCCGGCGATGCCTACCCGTCGGGCATTGTCGTGTCCCCGGACGGTCACTTCGTGTGGACCGCGACCCGGGGCGAGGACGTGCTGTCCGTGTTCGTCGTCGAGGGGGAGGGGCTGCGCCTGGTCGGCACGGTGCCCTGCGGGGGCCACTGGCCGCGCGCCCTGGCCGAGTCGAACGGCTTCCTGTACGTCGCCAACGAACGCTCCGGTGACGTGACCTGGTTCCGCCTCGACCAGGCCACGGGCCTGCCCCGCCGTGCCGGGTCGATCGAAGTGCAGGCCGCGTCCTGCGTGGTCTTCGCCTGATGGCTGACGACTGACCGGCCGGTTCAGGAAAAAGCGAAGGGCCCGCTCCTGCTTGAGGAGCGGGCCCTTCGCCGTACGACCCGGCGCACCGCGGTCGTACGACCGTTCACGCGCCGTCTCAGCGCACCGGAGCGCCCTGCGGCTGCGGCGGGGCGATGCCCAGGGCCGTCGTGTACTTGGCCAGGGCGAGCTTGCCGATGGCCGGGTACGGGCCGAGCGCGTCGGCGGCCGCGCACCCCGCTTCCCTGGCCGCCTCCTCGAGAAGGGTGGCGTCGATCTCGGGGCCGATCAGGTACGGCGCGAGCGCCAGCTGCTGGGAGCCCGAGTTGCGGAGCTGATCGGCGACGGACGCGATCGAGCCCTCCTGGTCCAGGGCCGCCGCCATCACGGGCACGGCGAGACGCGCGGCGAGCAGCATGCCGGTGATCCCGGCAGCCTGCACGGCCTCGTCACCGCCGACGGACGCCAGGATGATGCCGTCCGCCGCGGTCGCCACGGTGAACAGGCGGGCGCGGTCGGCGCGGGCCAGACCCGCCTCGGACAGGCGTACGTGCAGGGCCTCGGCGAGGAGCGGGTGCGGGCCGAGCACATCGGTGAGGTCGGCGGCGACGCGGCTCTCCATGACGGCCTGGCGGACCTGGCGCAGCAGCGCGCTGTCCGGGCCGGCCAGCAGGGGCACGACGACGGCGACCGGGCCGTCGGGCTCCTTGACGTCCAGACCGGCGGCGCGGGCCTGCTCGTAGCGGGCGGTGCGCTCGTCGGCGGCCCGCACGAGCACGGACTGGAGCGTGGGGTACTCCGTGTCGTCCCCGTCCAGGTATCCGATGCGGGCGTCGAGGCCGGGGAGCTCGGAGCGGGCGATGCTCACGACCTCCTCGGCGAGGCCGCGGGTCGCGGCGCTGGGCGTGCCCGGAACCGCGAGGACGAGCGCGGGCGCGCCCTCGGGAGCCGCCAGGGGCTCGGGTCGGCGGTGCCGCCCGGGCTGGCGGGGGCGCGGCATTCGTACTGGCAGGCCGGCGGGCCCAGTGGGGGAACTCATGGCGCCGCATGTTACTGGCTTCTTGGGCTCCCCTGTTCGGGGAGGGTGCAGGTGAGCGGTATCCGTCCGGTTTTGTCTGATGAGTTACGTACGGATCAGAAGTGATCAGCATGTTTTCCGGGCGATTTATGCAACTGGGTCATGCCCGGAAAGCGTGACCGTTCGGCGAGCGGTCATTCCCTCTTCGTGGTCACCACGTGCAGCATCGTGTCGTCACCCGGCAGAGTGAGCGCGCCCGAAGCGAGTTCGGTGGCCACTCGCACGGCGCCGTGCAGCGGATCGCCGTCGGCGCGAACGCGCCGCGCGTGCGGCAGCCGCCGCCCCAACTCCTCCTCCAGCGGTACGACGAGTGGGGCGCCCATCCTGAACAGGCCACCGGTGAGCGCGACCTGGGGTTCTCCCGAGCTGGGGCAGACCGCGGCCGCCGACTCGGCCATGTGCCGGGCCGCCGCCCGCAGGATGTCCGCGGCGCCCGGATCGCCCGGTGCGCAGGCGGCCACCTCGGGAGCGAAGGAGGCGAGGACGGCCGCACGGTCCGCACGCGGGTAGAGCCGGCCGGGAAGCCCCGGCATCGGACCGAACACCTCCTCGGCGCGGGCCAGCAGCGCGGCCGAGCCGCCGGGCCGGCCGTCGTGGGCGCGCAGCGCGGCCTCCAGCCCGGCCCGGCCGATCCACGCGCCGCTGCCGCAGTCACCGAGCAGATGACCCCAGCCGTCGGCCCGCCGCCACCCCGTCAGATCCGTCCCGACCGCGATCAGTCCCGTCCCGGCGGCGATCACGGCACCGGGACGGAACCCGAGGGCGCCCACGTAGGCGGTGACGGCGTCGGCGGCCAGCGCGACCGTGCGGGCGCCGAACTCGCGCAGCAGGACGCCCGGGAGCTCGGCGCGCAGGCCCTCACCCAGCGTGGTGAGCCCCGCGGCGCCGACCACGGCCGTGCCCGCCCGCGCGATCCCGGTCTCGGCGGTCAACGCCCGCATCATGGGTATCAGTTGCTCCACCAGGTGCCCCGGGTCGATGCCCCGGTCACCCGTGCGCACCGGCTCCCGGGACGCCCGTACGCCCAGCACCCCGCGGTCGGTCGTGCCGACGGCAACCCGGAGGCCGGAGCCTCCCGAGTCGACGGCGAGGATGCTGGAGGCGGCCGCCACCGGGCCCGCCTCGGCGGCGGTCACGGCAGACGCCAGTCCACCGGCTGTCCCCCCTGCCGCACCAGGAGATCGTTCGCGCGGCTGAACGGGCGGGAGCCGAAGAAGCCGCGGTCCGCGGACATGGGGGAGGGGTGGGCCGACTCCACCGACGGGAGGTCGCCCAGGAGCGGACGCAGGTTGCGGGCGTCGCGGCCCCACAGGATGGACACCAGGGGCTTGCCGCGCGCGGCCAGCGCCCGTATCGCCTGTTCGGTGACCTCCTCCCAGCCCTTGCCGCGGTGCGCGGCCGGCTTGCGCGGGGCCGTGGTCAGCGCCCTGTTGAGCAACAGCACGCCCTGCTGGGTCCACGGCGTCAGATCGCCGTTGGAGGGCTGGGGCAGCCCCAGGTCGGTGTTCAGCTCCCGGAAGATGTTGATCAGGCTGCCGGGCAGCGGGCGTACCTCGGGCGCGACCGAGAACGACAGCCCCACCGCGTGTCCCGGGGTCGGATACGGGTCCTGACCCACGATCAGGACCCGTACCTCGTCGAAGGGCTGCTGGAAGGCTCTCAGGACGTTCGCCCCGGCCGGGAGGTAGGTGCGTCCCGCGGCGATCTCCGCGCGCAGGAAGTCGCCCATCTCGGCGATCCGTCCGGCGACGGGTTCCAGGGCGCTCGCCCAGCCCGGTTCGACGATCTCATGCAACGGTCGTGGTGCCACGGTCGTCACCCTACTGCCGTACGGGCAGCAGGGATCAACCGGTGGCCAAGGCCGGACAGTCGGCCGGTGGAGGTGGTCCGGCTCATGCGACGATCGCGGCGCGCACGCACAGCACGTCCGGCAGGTGCGACGCCAACTGCCGCCAGCTGTCGCCGTCGTCGGCCGACGCGTACACCTCGCCGTTTCGGTTGCCGAAGTAGACGCCCGCCGGGTCCGCGTCGTCCGTGCACATCGCGTCCCGCAGGACCGTGCCGTAGTGGTCCTCCTCGGGCAGTCCCGCCGTGAGCGGCTGCCAGGTCCTGCCCGCGTCCGCCGTGCGGAAGACGCGACAGCGGCGGTCGGCGGGGACCCGGTCCGCGTCGGCGTTGATCGGGAACACGTACGCCGTGTCGCCCCGATGGGGGTGTGCGGCCGCCGCGAAGCCGAACGTGGACGGCAGGCCCTCGCCGATGTCGGTCCAGTGCGCGCCCGCGTCGTCGCTGCGGTACACGCCCCAGTGGTTCTGCAGGTACAGGCGGTCCGGGTTCGCCGCGTCGCGGGCGACCTTGTGGACGCACTGCCCGAACTCCGGATTCGGATCGGGCAGGAACACCGCGGAGACGCCGCGGTTGGAGGGGGCCCAGCTCGCTCCGCCGTCGGTCGTGCGGAACACGCCGGCTGTCGAGACGGCCACCGTCACCGCCTTCGGGTCGCGCCGGTCGGTGAGCACGGTGTGCAGGCCCTCTCCACCGCCGCCCGGTACCCACTTCGAGCGTGTGGGGTGTTCCCACAGGGGGCGGACCAGCTCGAAGCTCTCCCCGCGGTCCTCCGAGCGGTACAGCGCGGCCGGTTCCGTGCCCGCGTACACCACGTCGGGCTCCGCCGCGGCCGGATGCAGCTGCCACACCCGCTCCAGGGAGGCCTCGGTGTCCTGGGGAAACTTGACGGCGGGACGGGCCGGTTCGGTCCAGGTGCGGCCCAGGTCGTCGGAGTGGAACACGGACGGTCCCCAGTGCGCGCTGTCGCCGCCGGCCAGCAGACGGGGGGTGTCGCCGCGCGTGTCGATGGCGACCGAGTACACCGCCTGCGCGTTGAAGTAGGGCGTCTCGTCGAACTCCCATGCACCACCGCGCCGACGCCCGATGAACAGGCCTTTGCGGGTGCCCACGGCCAGCAGAACCTCGGTCATTCCGATCACCTCCGCGACATCTTTGTCTCAGACACCGGCCAGTCTGCACCCCGCCACTGACAGTCACCTCTGGACATGACGTCACCGCAGGTCAGAGCGGTCGGAGGAGGGTACTGGGCGTACGGATTCGTCCTTCAGGGCGAGGGCGCCCACGGGGCCGGGGGAGGCGTCGTGGCGTCGAACCGGCGGAGTCGGCATGAGCATCGCGAACGCATCGCCCGTATGGGAGGGCGGTCGGGATGTTCGTGCGCTCGTGAGGAGGAAGCCTTCGATGGCGTTCCGTGGTCCGAAGGTCTGGCTGTGGCGGTGGCGACGCAACCCCCTCAAACGCCGGGCCGACGCGGTGGAGAGCTGGGTGCTGCTCGGTGCCTGGGCACTCACCGTCCTTGCCGGGGTGCTCGCCGGTCTCACGGCGGCCCGGTCCGTGGAGGACGGGCTGGCCAGGGAACGCGTCGAGTGGCGCCCCGTCGTGGCCCGGCTCACCGAGCAGGCGCCCGGCTCGGCCCCCGCCCACCCCGGGGCGGGCGGCGGCGAGCGGGTCTGGGCCAAGGTGAGTTGGACCGCGACGGACGGTTCCGCGCACTCCGGTCAGGCCCGCGTCGAGGCGGGCAGCGCGCAGGGCGCTCCCGTCACCGTCTGGACGGACGCCCAGGGCCGCCTGGTGACCAAGCCCGCCACCGTCTCCCAGGCCCAGCTCCGCGCCTCCCTCATCGGCGGCCTCGCCGGCGTGAGCGCCGCCGCCATCCCCTTCGTCGGCGGCCGCGCCCTCCGCACCCGCCTGGAACGCCACCGCATGGACCAGTGGGACGCGGAGTGGGCTCTCCTCGGGCCCCTGTGGGGACGCAAGACGGGCTGACGCCGGCGGAGCACGCCGCTGTGCACAGGGCGCGCGGGTGTGCGGACCCCCGCGCGAAGGCCTGCGGCCGGCCGGACGCGCCGGTCGTACGTGGACGCCGGTCGTGCGCGAACGCGTCCGGTTCCGAGCGGCTCGTGGCTACTGCCCGGCCGGATGCGTAACGGCTCCCCATTCCGGCGCATGCGAGGGGATGCCCGGCCGGGCGAAGCGGCCCCCGCAGCCAGGCGCGCGCGGCCGTCGCACCAAGTTGTCCGGCGGCGGGCGTGCGGCCCCCACAGACAGGCGTGCGGTGCCTGGCCGCGACTGGTGGCCCTCGGAGGCAGGCGTGCGGTGCCTCATCACACTGCGGGTAGCGGCCCTGGCGGGCGTGCGGTGCCTGGCCATGAGTGGCGGCCCCGCGGGCAGGCGCGCCGTGGCCCACCGCAGGTGGCGCCCCGCAGGCAGGCAGGTGCCCGGCCGCGAGTGGCGGCCTCCCTCGGCAGTGCGGAGAGCTCGAGGGCAGCGGGCAGCGGGCAGCGGACTGCGTCGGCAGTGCGGAGTCGGCGTTTCTGGTGCTGACCGCAGGCAGCGGCCCCAGAGAGCAGCCGCGTGGCCACGCACCCGGTGTTCAGCCGCCTGCACCGGTCCCCGGCGCCTGCACCGGCCCCCCGGCGCCTGCACCGGCCCCCCGGCGCCTGCACCGGTCCCCGGCGCCTGCACCGGCCCCCCGGCGCCTGCACCGGTCCCCGGCGCCTGCACCGGCCCCCGGCGCCTGCACCGGCCCCCCGGCGCCTGCACCGGCCCCCCGGCGCCTGCACCGGCCCCCCGGCGCCTGCACCGGCCCCCCGGCGCCCGCACCGGCCCCCCGGCGCCCGCACCGGCCCCTCGGCCCCCGCACCGGATCCCACCCGCCCGTGCCGGGTCCGCGGCCCGCCCCAGGGCCGCCGCCCGAGCCGGCACAGGCACGGGCACCGGCACCGGCACCGGCGTACCCCGCGTGGCACGCAAGGCGCCGTGGCACATGCCCGGCGCCCTCCGCCCCCGGCGCCCCATGCACGGCATCACAGACCCTCCCTCTTACTCCCTCCGCCAACCCCATGCACCGGCATCACAGGCCCTCACGCACCTCCCCGCCACCCCCACGCACCGGCATCACACGCCACCGCCCCCACCTCCCGCCAACCCCTCCCGGCAAGCCCGCAACAACCGCTCGTCCGAGTGAACCTCATAGCTGCCGTACGCCTCGGGCTGCGCCAGGTGGCGTCGAGGGGACGCCAGTTCGGTCTCGAAGAGGTCCCGGGCCGGTGCCGCTGCCGGGCCCATCTTGGTGAGGCAGTCCGCGATGGTGGTGCGGGTGTGTGGGTTCTCCGTCCAGAGGGAGCGGAGCACGGGGAGGACGGGGCCCGGATCCCCGGTGATTCGGCTCACCGCACACGCGGCCGGCATCCGCTCCCAGAGTGTGCCGGTGTCCACCATGCGGCGCAGTGCGGGCAGCGCGGGGCGGGCCGACGGGCCGAGGTGTTCCAGGGCCTCGGCAGCCCGTCGCCGACGGTAACCGTCCTCTCCCGCGAGCCCCCGACGCAGCACGGGCAGTACGGCGGACGCGGACGCCTCCCCCTCCACTGACCACAGCGCGCCCGCCGCCCAGATCGCGTGCTCGGTGTCCAGCAGCCCGCGCAGCACAGGCACAGCCTCGCGCGCGGCGGGCCCGAACGCGCCGAGTGCGCGGACGGCCGCCTCCACGACGGTGTCCCGGAGGCGCGCGTCCTCCGGCACGCCCCGCAACAGCCGGAGCACCTCCGGCACCGCCTCACCGTCGCGCAACGCCGCCAGGGCGGACAGCAGCGACCAGGCCCGGTCGAACGTGTCGGGCGCGTCCACGGGCACGCCCCCGAGCCGGTGCCGCAGGGCGGGGGCGAGCGGAGCGGCGGCAAGGCCCAGATGGGGGATCACCTGGCCCAGGTCGTGGGGTACGACCGCACCCGCCAGCACCTGGGCCAGTACCGGTGCAGCCCGCGGATCTCCGCAACGGGCCAGTGCCTTCAGCGGATCGCCCAGCGTCGGCGCCCCGTGCTTCCAGTGCCGCACCCACAGGTCGGGCCGGGACTCCAGCAGCGCATGAAGATCGTCGGCGGCGGGAACGGCCAGCTCGAAGAGGTCGGCGAGGACGGACGCCGCCGCTTCCCGCAACCTGTCCTCCTCCGCACCCAGTTGCGCGCCGAGCAGTGCCACGGACGCGGCGTAGTCCGCGCGCCACTCGCGCAGCAGGCCAGCCGACATCCACACCGCGTTGCACCGGTCGGTCGGATCGGGGCTGGTCAACTGCCCGTTGAGCAGGGCGATCCGCTCGGACACCCGACCCCCCAGCGCGGTGTGCAGGGTCCGCAGCAGCTGCGAGCCCTCCTCGTCCGAGGGTCGCAACCGGCGCAAGTGGCCGATGAGCGTGTTCGTGTCGGGGCGGCCGGGCTCGTCCGGACGGCAGGGCCGCTGCCGCGACCTGTCCCTGAGCAGTTCCACGACCGTGTCCACCAGGTCGGCCGGAAGGCGGTCCGGCGCGCAGCCGGCCAGCTGACCCAGCGCGGCCAGCCGCAGCCCCGGCCCGTACGGCGGCGCGCTCTGTGCCGCCAGCAGGTCCACCGCCTCGCCGGCGAGACCGGGATGGCGCTCAGCGAACAGACCGAGGCTCCCGATCAGCGCGGTCAGGACCCGGTCGTCCCGCTCCACCGTGAGCCGCTCCCGCAGCAGTTCCAGCACCCGCCCCGGCGTGTCCAGGAACCGTACGAGCGCTTCGGACGCGGCCCGCCGCACCCCTGCGTCCGGATCGGCCGTCAGCGCGACGAACACCTCGGCACCCGCCCGGACAGCGGCGCGCGCCTCCCCGTAGCAGCCCTCCTCACCGGCCCCCTCCTCATCGCTCCAGTCTCCGTCCCCTCCCCCTCCTTCTCCGATGCTGACCAGCAACTCCACTATCCCGTCCCGGTCCCGCACGTCCTCACACCGGGCGAGGGCGAACAGGAAGGGGATGCAGGCCAGCGTCGAGTCGTACACGTCTCCCTGGTGGTGCACCGCCCCGTACATCCCGTCGAGCGCGATCTCCCGCTCGGCGGGGTCGGTGGAGGCGAGCCCCCTGAGCAGTCCGGGAACGTCCTCCGCACTGCCGTACGCATGCCGCATCGAGGCCCAGTCGACCCCGTCGATCCCCGTGAACAACCTTGTCCTCCAAAGGCGAAGTGCAGGCTGATCGCGAGTGTGCACCACGCCACTGACAACGATGCGGAACCGGGCGGCGACTGTCCGGAACCGCTACACGTCAGTTCCCCCGGGCAGGGCCCGGTCGAGGACCGCGTCGAGGTCGGCCCCGTCGGGGAGCGTGCCGAAGGCGTGCCCCCAGTCGCCGCCGAGCCGACTCGCGCAGAAGGCGTCGGCGACGGCGGCCGGCGCGTACCGGACCAGGAGGGAGCCCTGCAGGGTGAGGGCCATCTGCTCCACCAGCCGTCGGGCGCCCGCCTGGGATCCGTTCGCCAGCAGTCCGTGCAGCCGGGTCACCGCGGCGTCCAGCCGGGCGTCCGCCCCGCGCGCCAGGGCCAGTTCCCCGAACAGGGCGTCCGCGGTGCCGGGCTCACGGGTCAACGCCCGCAGCACGTCGAGTGCGTTGACGTTTCCCGACCCCTCCCAGATCGACAGCAGGGGAGCCTCGCGGTAGTGCCGGGGCATCCCGGAGTCCTCCACGTAGCCGTTGCCGCCGAGGCATTCGAGGGCCTCCGCGGTGAAGGCCGGGCCCCGCTTGGTGACCCAGTACTTGCCGACGGCGGTGGCGATCCGGCGCAGCGCCTGCTCGCCCGCGTCCCCGCGCGCCGCCCGGTCGGCCGCGCCGGCCAGCCGCAGCGTGAGCGTCGTGGCCGCCTCGGACTCCAGCGCCAGATCGGCCAGAACGTTGCGCATCAGCGGCTGGTCGACCAGCCGCGCCCCGAACGCGCTGCGGTGGCGCACATGATGGGCCGCCTCGACGAGCGTCTTGCGCATCAGCGTCGCCGACATCATCACGCAGTCAAGGCGCGTGCAGTTGACCATCTCGACGATGGTCTTGACACCCTGTCCCTCCGGTCCGACCAGCCAGGCCACGGTCCCGTCGAACTCGGGCTCGGAGGACGCGTTGGAGCGGTTGCCGAGCTTGTCCTTCAGCCGCTGGATACGGAAGGTGTTGCGGCTGCCGTCGGGCAGCACGCGCGGCACCAGGAAGCAGGACAGCCCCTCCGCTGCCTGGGCGAGCACCAGGAACACATCGCACATCGGCGCCGACGTGAACCACTTGTGCCCGCGCAGGGTGTACACACCGGGCTCGGCCGTCGGATTGGCCGTGGTGGTGTTCGTACGGACGTCGGAGCCGCCCTGCTTCTCGGTCATCCCCATGCCCGCGAGCAGCCCCCGCTTCTCGGTCGGCACCCGCAGCCCGGGGTCGTACTCCCGACTGGTCAGCAGCGGCTCGTACACCTTCGCGAGGTCCGGCTCGCGGCGCAGCGCGGGGACGGCGGCGTACGTCATCGACGTCGGACAGCCGTGCCCGGCGTCGGTGTGCCCCCACACGAGCCCGCCCGCGGTACGGGCCACGTGCGCGCCGGGCCGGTCGTCGGACCAGGGCGCGCCGGCCAGACCCTCGGCGACCGCGACCCGCATCAGCTCGTGCCAGCCGGGGTGGAAGTCGACCTCGTCGACGCGATGGCCGTACCGGTCGTGGGTGCGCAGCACGGGCTCGTGCCGGTTGGCCAGCTCGGCCCACTCCTGCGCCTCCTGGCTCCCGGCCAGCAGGCCGAGCCGCCGGACGTCCTCCTCGGCCCAGCCGGCGCCCTCCCGGCGCAGGCCCTCGATGAGGACGGTGTCGTCGGAGGCGTCGTAGGGGGCCAGGGGCGGGGCCTGGTTGGTGACGTCGTGGGTGGTGGACCGCTCGTGCGGGAGTGTCGAGACCATACTGGCCATGTTGCACTCTCGCTTCGGTTGTAGCAATGATGCAACACACGGGCGCGCATAAGGTACGTGACCATGCGGATGAACGAGTCAGCGCAGCCCGGCGAGATCGACCTGCGGCCACTGTCCGCCCGGTCGGTCGTACTGAGCCTGCTGCTCGGCACGCATCCGCCTGAGCTGCCGGTGAAGGACCTGATCCGCGCGGTGGAGCCCTTCGGGGTCGGCGGGTCCACGCTGCGGGCGGCGCTCAGCCGCATGGTGGCCGCCGGTGACCTCCTGCGCACGGACACCGGCTACCGCCTGAGCGACCGACTGCTGGCCAGGCAGCACCGCCAGGACGACGCGGTGCGCCCCGGCACGCGCGCGTGGGAGGGCGATTGGGAGATGGTCGTGATCACGGTCACCGGCCGAGGCCCCGCCGAACGCGCCGAACTGCGCGCCCGCCTGACCGCCCTGCGCCTGGCGGAACTGCGCGAGGGTGTCTGGCTGCGGCCGGCCAATCTCATCCGCGCCCTGCCGGACAACCTGCACGAGGTGGCCCAGCACTACACCGCCCGCCCCGGCCTGCCCGCGCGCGAACTGGCCGCCGCCCTGTGGCCGCTGGACGCCTGGTCCGCGACGTCCCGCGCCCTGCTCACACACATCGGCCGGGCACGGGCCCCGGCCGACCGCTTCACGGCGTACGCGGCCGTCGTACGCCACCTGCTCGCCGACCCCGTACTGCCGCCCCGGCTCCTCCCCGCCGACTGGCCGGGAGCCGACCTGCGGGCCGCCTACGCGGACTACCGGCGGGAGGTCACCGAGGCGGTGCGGGCGTGACGCGGCGCCCCTGACCTGTGGCCGACGCACGATTCGGCGGCCGTGCGGAGCGCCGTGCAGGGACGCTCCGTACGGCCGCCTTCACCGTGGGGGGGGGCCAGCCGTGGGGGGCCTACCTGTAGGTGATGTCCGAGCTCGAGTAGTTGCAGTACGTGCCGTCGGCGTCGGTGCCGTTCTTGGTCGGCTCCTTGCCCGTGTTGTTCCCGATGTACTTCTGGCAGGGGATGATCTTCCTGCTGCTGTCACCGACCACGGTGATGGCGCGCAGCGCCACGCTGTCCCCGTAGTTGGTGTTGATGCCGGCGATCCGACCGCCCGGCGCGGTCACCTCGATGGTGTTCAGGATGATCGACCGCTTGTACTGCGTCTTGCAGTTGCCGCAGGACCGGACGAAGGTGCCGAAGTTCTGCACGGCGAACTTGGAGATGACCAGCTTGCCCGCGCCGTTGAACTGGAACACCTTGTCGCTGGCGGCCTTCGCACCCCCGCCGTAGACGGTGTAGACGCTCGACGAGGAGGAGCCCTTGAAGGTGGCGGCGTCCTCGCCGACGTCCTCCCACCACACGTTCTGCAGCGTGCAACTGCCCTTGCAGTGGACGCCGTCCGCGGCCGGGGCGCCGATGATGACGTTCTTGAGGACGGCGCCGTCGGCCAGCTCCAGGATCGGCCCCTGGTCCTCGTCCTGGCTGCCGCTGCCCAGGTCGCCGGTGCCGTACAGGCGCTTCATCCCGTAGTCCTTGGTACCGGAGACGGGGATGGTGGAGGAGACCCCCTGGCTGCCGTTGGCGCTGGGCCACGTGGCGGCGTTCGCCTCGGTGGACAGACCGCTGTCTGTCATGATCATGCCAGTCGACAGGCCGAGAGCGGCCAGCACGCCGGCCAGCGCGCGCACGCGGGTGCGCGAACGTACCGAAGAAGTCATGTCCCGATTCCTTCTTCCTGTTGGGGGACGGAAGGGTGGTCAGAGCTTTCCGGCGCCCGCGCCGGACGTCACCGAGGCGACGACGGAGGAGGCCGGCTCGGCGGTGTAGCTGTACGGAGCGCTCGTGAACGTGCCGGTCCGGGAGATCTCGGTCGCGGCTCCACCGAGATCGTTGCCGCGGAGGTTGGCGTATCCGTCGACGTCGCTGCTGCGGTTCGTGGTGACCGCGACCTTCGTCGAGCGGAAGACGTTGTTCTCGACCAGCATCTGCGCGCCCATGCGGGAGTGGACCGCGGTGTCGGCGCCGACCACGTAGTTGTCGTAGAAGTGCCCGGTGCCGAAGCGCAGGCTGGGGATGCGCGAGTAGACGTTGCTGAAGTGGTTGTGGTGGTACGTCACCTTCAAGTGACCCGTGTCCTGGCTGGCGTTGTTGTCGCTGTGGCCGACGAGCGAGCCCTTGAAGTGGTCCTTGAAGGTGTTCCAGGACACGGTGACGTTGTCGGAGCCGTGGTTGATGTCCAGCAGACCGTCGTAGTAGTCCTTGTCGTGATCGCGGTCGGCGGAGAAGGAGTTGTGGTCGATCCACACCTTGGTTGACGACTCCACCGTGACGCCGTCGGACGGCGCGAGCGGCTTGCTGATGTTCAGGTTGCGGATGACGACGTTGGTGACCTTCTTCAGCCGCAGACCGCCGCCGGTGAACCCGGACGACGAACCCACGCCCAGGACCGTCGTGTGGGAGCCGACGTCGACCTGACCGCTCAGCGTGATCAGGCCGTTGACCTTCACCACCTTGGCGGTGTTCCCGGCCACCGCCGTCTTGAAGGCCGAGAGCGTCGAGACGGTGACCGCAGAGGCGCTCCCGCCGCCGGCCGTCCCGGCGCCGAACCCGACCGGCGAGGTCTCGGCCGCTCCGGCCGACTGGGGAACGGTGAGGACGGCCACCGCGGCGAGGGCGGCGGCAGCGCCGAGAGCGGATCTTTGCGCGTGTGTACGTGGGGGGCCTGTGCGCATGCGGGTGCGTCCCTTCGGAGGAACTTCTCGGACATGTATGTGAATGTCGTACGTCATTCTGATCGCCGCGCGCGAGCAGTGTGACGGTGACGGGGTCTCACGACAGCCAGAGGCGTGCACTTCCCCGGGCTGTGGGGCTCCGCTGGACGATCCGTCGTGTGGGGGTGGGTCACACTGCTGAACGGAACGTAGGGGGCAAGCGCTTTCTAGTCAACGCTTTGCGCAGAAGACATTCGGTCAGCCCTGGTGAAGGGGAGAGGCTTTCCCCCGAGTGCCGTGGGAGCGCTTCCATGGCGGTCGTGTCCATGCCACCATGCGGCTGACGCTTCCCTTTCCGAGAAGGGCGGGTCGATGCCGACTCCGCGCACGCGCACGTTCGTCAGCGGCCTGGTGCTGCTTCTGGTGGCCGTCGCCTGCCTGGCCATGGCACCGGGCCCGGCGGCCGCCGGAGACGCGGAGGGAGATCGGGCCCGGCCGCTTCCGGAATCCTTCACCTGGAGCTCCAGCGGCCCGCTGATCAGCCCCAAGCCGGACGCGAACCACCCGATCGTCTCGGTCAAGGACCCCACGATCTTCCGGTACAAGAACCGTTGGCACGTCTACTACACGACGGCCGACACCGCAGGGGCGTGGAGCCTCGGACGCACCAGCTTCCGTGACTTCTCGCAGGCCGCGGCCGCCCCGCAGACCTTCATCGACGCCAACCCGAACATCGGCGACCGCTACGCCGCGGCACCCCAGGTGTTCTACTTCGCGCCGCAGAAGAAGTGGTACATGGTCTACCAGACCGGCCCGCCGTCGTACTCCACCACCGACGACCCCTCCCAGCCCCGGAGTTGGAGCGCGCCGAAGTACTTCTTCGACAGCGAGCCGCCCGTCGTCACGGAGAACAAGGGCAACGGCGGCTGGCTCGACTTCTGGACCATCTGCGACAAGACCGACTGCTACCTGTTCTTCTCGGACGACAACGGCCACCAGTACCGCTCCCGCACCACGCGCGCCGAGTTCCCGAACGGCTTCCGTGACACCACGGTCGTGCTCTCCGAACCCAACCGCTTCGACCTCTTCGAGGCGAGCAACGTCTACCGCCTCGGCAACAGCGGCACCTACCTGATGCTCGTCGAGGCCCTGGCCACCCAGTCCGACTGGCGGCGCTACTTCCGCGCCTGGACGGCCACCAGCCTGGGCGGCACCTGGACACCGCTGGCGGACACCGAGGCGGGCCCGTTCCTGCGCTCCACCAACGTGACCTTCGAGGGAGGCCGGCCCACCTGGACGGCCGACTTCAGTCATGGAGAGCTGATCCGGGACGGCGTCGACCAGACCCTCACGATCAACCCGTGCCGGTTCCGCTTCCTCCACCAGGGCATGGACCCCGGCGCGAGTGGCGACTACTCGCGACTCCCCTGGCGGCTGGGCCTGGTGACCCAGACGAACGCCACCTGCTGAACCGCGTACGACGTCCCCCGAGCCGCTACCGAGAAGGGACAGGACGTGTCCATCACCGCCCGCTCCACCCATCCGGCGACGAGATCGCCGCGTTCGGTGCTCATGGCGCTCCTCGCCGCACTGGTGCCGTTACTCGCAGCCACCGTCCTCGCCGCACCCACCGCCTCGGCCCGCACCGAGGCCTCCGCCGCGGTCCCCGCCGCGACGCTCACCGAGGTGACCGACTTCGGTACGAATCCCAGCAACCTCCAGATGTACCTGTACGTGCCGGCGAGCGTCACGGCGCGCCCGGCGGTCCTCGTGGCTGTGCACTACTGCACGGGCTCCGGCCCCGCGATGTACAACGGCACCGAGTACGCCCAACTGGCCGACCGCTACGGGTTCATCGTGGTCTATCCGTCCGTCACCCGCAGCAGCAAGTGCTTCGACGTCTCCTCGCCCCAGGCGCTCAAGCGCGGCGGCGGCAGCGACCCCGTGGGCATCAAGTCGATGATCGACTGGACCATTCGCACCTACTCCGCCGACACCAGCCGGATCTTCGTCACGGGCATCTCCTCCGGCGCGATGATGACCAACGTCCTGCTCGGCGACTACCCGGACGTGTTCGCGGCGGGCGCCGCCTTCTCGGGCGTACCGTTCGGCTGCTTCGCCACCACGAACGGCTCCGAGTGGAACAGCGAGTGCTCCGGCGGCAGCATCACCCACACCCCCCAGGAGTGGGGCAACCTGGTGCGCAACGCCTACCCCGGCTACACCGGCCCCCGGCCGCGGATGCAGGTGTGGCACGGCACGCAGGACGACGTCCTGCGGTATCCGAACTTCGGGGAGGAGATCAAGCAGTGGACCAACGTGCAGGGCGTCAGCCAGACCCCGGCCGCCACCGACACGCCCCAGTCCGGCTGGACCCGCACCCGCTACGGCGGCACAGGTGACCAGGCCCCCGTCGAAGCCATCAGCCTCCAGGGCGTCGGCCACAACCTGTACAGCAACGGAATGGGCGCCCGGGCCCTCAAGTTCTTCGGCCTCGACAGCACCGGCCCCGCGCCCCAGCCGCAGCCCGGCGGCTGCAAGGTGACGGCGTCCACCAGCCCCTGGAGCACCGGACTGACCGGATCCGTGACCCTCACCAACACGGGCACCACCGCGATCAACGGCTGGAAGCTGGGCTTCACCCTGCCCTCCGGCCAGACGATCACCAACGGCTGGGGCGCCACCTACAGCCCGGCCTCCGGCGTGGTGACGGCCACCAACGTGACGTACAACGGCACGATCGCGCCGAACGCGAGCGTCACCATCGGCTATCAGGCCGACCACACCGGCAACAGCGATGCACCGGGCGCGTTCACGCTCAACGGTGCTGCGTGCACGTAGAGTTGACCGCTCACCAACCGCGTGCGGCCCGCGCGGCCGCACGCGGAGATTCGCGAGCGGGTCAGCGGGCGGAGGGGTAGCTGGCGCTGACCATCGGCTCACTCGCGCTGGGCGCGTTCGCCGGGGCGCCGCTCGACAAGGCCATCGCCAGGGAGCGGGTGCGCGGGGGTCCTGCCGCCCGCCCCGCTGGGAACACCCGCCCGGGAAGGGCGGGGCAGGTCGACCACGTGACCCTGTGCCGCCACCTGGTCGACCTGCACCACCTGCACCGCCACGACGGCGTCTACCGGCGCCCGGCCGAGGACTCGGCGCAGGCGGGCTGATCGGCGGTCAGCCCGGTCAGCCCGGTCAGCCCGGTCCAGCCGGTCGGCAGGGGACGCCGGTCGTCGAACGCGAGCGGAAACGGCCGCCGATTTCGCTACGACACCGCTCCCCGCGCCGCCGCCAGCAGCGACTCCCAGTCCGGCAGCTTGACCACGCCACGCCCGAGCGAGGCCCCGAGCTCCGCCTCGGCCCGCTCGATGGCCAGCCAACCCGCCCACTCGACGGGCTCGATCCCCTCCGCGCGCAGCACCGCCACCGGATCTCCCGGCAGCTCCTCGCGTACGAGCGCTGGGGCGTCCGCCAGCAGCGACATCACCGTCTCCTTGGCGCACGGCCGGTTGGTGCCGATCACGCCCGTCGGGCCCCGCTTGATCCAGCCCGCCACGTACTCACCCGGCGCCACGACGCCCTCGCGCAGCACCCGCCCGGCCTGGTTCGGCACGATCCCGCGCCCCGCGTCGAACGGCAGCCCCTCCAGCGGAACCCCGCGATAGCCCACCGAACGCAGCACCAGCTGCGCCTCGACCTCCTCGTACCGGCCCGTGCCCGTCACCCCGCCCTGTCCGTCCGGCGCCGTCCGCTCGAAGCGCACCACGCCCACCCGGCCGCCTGCGGCGAGCAGTGCGACCGGGCGCAGGAAGAACCGCAGCCGGATCCGCCGCGGGGCACCCGTCCGGGGCCGTTCCGCCCACCCGCGCAGCACCTCCACATTGCGGCGCTGGGGAGCGGGCAGGCCGGAGGGGTCGGTGTACGCCGGGTCGAGGGCCAGCTCCGCCGGGTCCACGATCACGTCGGTGTCCGGCAACGCGCCCAGCTCACGTAGCTCCTTGGTGGTGAAGCGGGCCTGGGAGGGGCCGCGCCGACCCGCCATCTGGATCTCGGTCACCCGGCTCGCGGCCAGCGCGGTGAGCGCCGCCTGCGGCATGTCGGTGGGGCTCAGCTCCGTCGCGCCCCGGGCCAGCATGCGGGTGACGTCGACCGCGACGTTGCCCACGCCGATGACCACGGCCGAGCGCGCCTCCAGTACGAAACGGCCGGCCACGGCGTCCGGGTGCGCGCTGTACCAGGACACGAACTCCGTCGCCGAGAAGCTGCCCGGCAGGTCCTCGCCGGGGATCCCCAGGTGCCGGTCGGTCGCGGCGCCGACGCAGTACACGACCGCGTGGTACAGCTCCCGCAGCCGGTCGGCCGGCACTCCGCCGGCGCCGATGCGGACGCCGCCGAGGAACCGCACCCGCTCATGCTCCAGAACCGCGCGCAGGTTGTTCTGCAGCGACTTGATCTTCTCGTGGTCCGGCGCCACGCCGTAGCGGACCAGTCCGTACGGGCACGGCAGCCGGTCCAGGACGTCGACGAGCACCCCGGAGTCGTGCTCCACGAGGCTCTGGGCGGTGTAGACCCCGCTCGGCCCGGAGCCGACGACGGCGACACGCAGCACGGCGGAACCCCTTTTCTCGAGGGGCCCGGGGCCCCGAGGAAGCAGAGGAGATCGCTCTTGCGTCCAGCATTGCACCACCGGTGCCCCGTCGGCAGGGTGCCGCGCGGCACGCGCGCGTGCATACCGGTTTCGTGCGGAATGTGATCAGCCGATCATCGCCTGCATCCGGGTGATCTCGCTCGTCTGCTCCGCGACCACGTTGTCGGCCATCTCCCCGATCCGGAGGTTGTTGCCCTCCGCCTTGACCTCGACGGCCATGGTGATCGCCCCCTCGTGATGGCTGATCATCAAGGAGAGGAAGAGCTGGTCGAACGCCTTCCCACGGGCCGCGCGCAACTTCTCCAGCTGTGCCGCGGTCGCCATCCCGGGCATCGAGGCGTGCTCGTGGCCGCCACCGCCCGCGTCGGCCTCGGCTCCGTTGGTTTTGAGCCAGCTCTTCATGACCTCGATCTCCGGTCCTTGCGCGGCGGCGATCCGCGCGGCGAGCCGGCGCACACTTCCCGATTCGGCGTGATCCGGAGCGAGTTCGGTCATTTCCAGGGCCTGGGCGTGATGCTCGATCATCCGGCGTGCGTATGCGCGGTCCGTCGCGTTCGGGGTGTCGTCGTCCACGCGCCGGCCTGCGGCTTCCTTGGCGGACAGTGTGTGGTTCGCCTCGCCCGGGCCGCCGGGCACGAGGACCGAGGGCCCGCTCCGGGTGTCCGGCGTGGCGTCCGGACCGGAATCGCAGGACGTGAGCCCGAAAGCGGTCAGCGCGACGAGCGAGACCGTGCTGAGGGCGGCGCGTGACGCACGGCGTAAGAGCACAACGACCTCCTGGGAAAGGCGGGTTGAGGGCATCTCGTGCTTGCTCGAGGCGTATCGGACGCCAGGCCCTCTGTTGATCTGTGCATGACCAAGACGATACTTCGGAGGACCGTGAGCCGCTCCCGGACGAGCGGCTATTAGGGAGGACACAGTGACCCTGTTGAACCACCCCCGAACGCGGCACAGATCCCTGGGAGTCGTCGCCGCGGCGGCGGGACTCCTGGCCGCCCTGCTCAGTGCGGGCCCGGCGGGGGCGACGGTGGACGACGAGTTACCCGGTCAGGACGAGATCGTCCACTCCGCCAACGTCGAGCACCTCGCCAACATCCCCAAGGACGCCCTGCCCGGCACCAATTCCGACCTGGCCTTCCAGGGCGCATACGCCTTCGCCGGCAACTACGACGGCTTCCGCATCTTCGACATCAGCAACCCGAAGGCACCGCGGACGGTCTCCCAGGTGCTCTGCCCGGGAGCACAGAACGACATCTCCGTCTCCGGCGACCTGCTGTTCCTTTCCACCGACTCCTCCCGCAGCGACAGCAGTTGCAACAGCACCTCGCAGCCCGCGACCGAGAAGTCCTCGTGGGAGGGCATGAAGGTCTTCGACATCAGCGACAAGACCAACCCGAAGTACGTCGCCGCCGTCGAGACCGCCTGCGGCTCGCACACCCACACCCTGGTGCCCGAGCGAAAGAACGTCTACATCTACGTCTCCTCGTACGCGCCCAGCGCCGCCTACCCCGACTGCCAACCGCCGCACGACGGCATCTCGGTCATCAAGGTGCCGCGCAAGGCGCCCGAGAAGGCCGCGGTCGTCGGCTTCCCGGTGCTCTTCCCGGGCGAAGGCCCCGACGGCGGCGGCAACCCCGGTGGGCCCACCAACCCCGGTGTCTCCAAGACCACCGGCTGCCACGACATCACGGTCCTGCCCTCGAAGGACCTCGCCGCGGGCGCGTGCATGGGCGACGGCATCCTGTTCTCCCTCAAGGACCCCGAGCACCCGAAGGTCATCGACCGGGTGCAGGACAACGTCAACTTCTCGTTCTGGCACTCGGCGACCTTCAACCGGAAGGCCGACAAGGTGGTGTTCGTCGACGAGCTCGGCGGCGGCGGTGCGGCGACCTGCAACGAGGCGACGGGCCCCACCCGGGGCGCCGACGGGATCTACGACATCGTCGGCCGGGGCGACCACCGCAAGCTCGTCTTCCGCAGCTACTTCAAGATCCCCCGCCATCAGGCGGACACCGAGAACTGCGTGGCCCACAACGCCTCACTGATCCCGGTCAAGGGCAGGGACATCGTCGTGCAGGCCTGGTACCAGGGCGGCGTCTCCGTCTGGGACTTCACCGACTCCACCCGTCCGAAGGAGATCGCCTACTTCGAGCGGGGCCCGCTGTCCACCGACCGGCTCACGGGCGGCGGCTCCTGGTCGGCGTACTACTACAACGGCTACGTCTACTCGAACGACATGGCCAAGGGTTTCGACGTGCTGAAGATCCGTGACCGCCGCACGGACCCCGCGCAGAAGATCCGGCTGCGCGAGCTCAATGTGCAAACCCAGCCGGACTACTTCGACTGAGGGTCCGGTTCGCGGCCCGTCGCGAAGAACCGCGACAGATCCCTCTCGCACGCCTCGTCGGAGACCGCCCGGGTCTCCGGCGGGGCGCCGAGATCCCGGTCGAGGCGGTAGCGCGCGAACAGCTCGGCGCGCAGCGTCGTGATCGGCATGGGCGCGTTCGGCAGCACCATCGCGAATACGGAGCCCATGAGCAGGCTGCGCAGCATCGGATAGTCGTTGTCGACGTCCTGTGAACCGTGCCGGACGACGGTGTCCCGCAGCAGCTCGGCGAGGCGCTGCTGCTCCGGGCACTGCACGAATCCCTCGGCCTGCAGCAGCCCCGCCATGTGCTGGCGCATCAGCACCGTCCGGTCCCGGGCCAGCCCCAGGATCGCGTCGATGGCCCGCGCCATCCGCTCCCGGCCGTCCTCGGTGCGCGGTTCCCGCTCCAGCGCCTCCTCCAGCGTGCGGTGCATCAGACGGTGCACGGCCGACTGGACGAGCTGACGCTTGCCGGGAAAGTAGTACGACACCAGTCCGCGCGCCGAACCCGCCCGGTCCGCGATGTCACCGAGCGTGGTCGCGTCGTAGCCGCGCTCGCTGACCAGTTCGACGGCGGCCTGGAGCAGCCGCTCGCGGGAACGCCGTCGCAATTCTTCATTGACCGAGGCGCTGCGCGGGGACATCCTGGAACTCCTGTGTTGACTGGCTGCCAGCCAACTATACTCAGTGCGTCCCGGTCCACCCCTCTGTGCGGGGGGCCGGGTTGCCGTCCGTCCTGGGCGACGCGGGGGATCGTCCAGGACGGTCAGGCCTGCCCTCCGACGGGTCGTCCGACCAGGTCCAGCACCGGCCGCAGCCCGTCCGGCCGCTGTGCGACCGGCAGATGGTCCACGAAGTGAACCCCGCATCCCAGAGCCGCCGCGCCCCCGTCCGCCCGCCGGTCGTCGCCGACCATGAGCACCTCACGCGGGTCGACGTCGAGGGCCGTGCACGCGGCCGCGAACAGGCGCGTGTCGGGCTTGCGGATGCCGTGCTCGTAGGACAGCACGTATGTGTCGACGTAGGCGTCGAGGCCGTGCTCGCGGAAGACCGGGCGCAGGTCCCAGCCGATGTTGCTGACCACGCCGACACCGATCCCGCGCTCGCGCAACGTGCGCAGCACCTCTACGGCGTCGGGGTACGGGGACCAGGCGGTCGGCCTCATGTGGCGGTCGTAGAGCGTGTCGTGCAATCCGGGGTCGGGCAGCGGTACTTGCCGGGAGAGGCCCGTGTACGCGGCGCGGTGCAGCTCCGCGCTCTGGTCCCGGATCTCCCAGAGACCGGCGAGGTCCGCGGGCAGCCGCGCCGGGTTCGCCCCACCCGGCAGCGCGCCCGCGAGTTCCAGCGCCCGCGCCGTCTCGGCCAACTCCCCCGCGGGGAGCACGATCGCCGCCTCGGCCAGCGTGGCACGCAGCCAGGACTCGGTGGACTCGACGCGGAAGAGGGTTCCGGAGAAATCGAACAATACGGCGGTCATGGGGGTGATCCTAGGGAGTCACCTCCCACCACGCAGGGAAACCGCCGCCGCGGCACACGCGGACGAAGTACCCCTCACACGCCAGGGTGATCCCGGCCTCCGCGCCGGCGATGGGGGAGCTGGGCGTCGGTGTTCGGCGGGCGCCAGCGAGTGTGGGCCACCACCGCCGCGGCCACCAGCATCGCCCCCAGCAGCCAGCCGCCGACGACGTCCGAGGGCCAGTGCACGCCCAGCCACACGCGGGTCAGGCCCACGCCGATCACGGAGACGATCGCGACGGCCAGGGCCGTGACCCACAGGGCGCGGGCGGCGCCGTGGCGGTGGAGCAGCCAGACGAGGAGGCCGCACACCACCGTGGCGGTCAGGGCGTGTCCTGAGGGGTAGGCCGCGTAGTGGGCGGAGTCGACGGGGTCGGGCCAGACCGGGCGAGGGCGGTCGACGGCGGCCTTGAGCCCCTGCTGGATCAGCGTGCCCAGCGCGGCCGTGACCAGCAGCCAGACGCCCGTCCACCAGTCCCGCCGACGCCACATCAGCCACACCGCGACGACCGCGATGAGAATACGCATCGTCACCGGATCCCAGACCCAGTCGGTCAGGATACGGAACGCCCGGGTGGTGTCCGGATCGTCGACCGCCCAGCGGTGGGTCGTGCGGGAGATGTCGCCGTCGGTGGAGATCAGGGGGTGCCACTCGGCCGCGACCAGGATGAGCAGCAGTACCGAACAGACCGCCAGCACGATCGCCGAGCGGACGGCGGTGCGGGGGGCGGGCGGGCGGGGCGGGGAGTCGACGGTCGGGGAGTGCATGCTTCGATCCTCGCCGAACGGGGGGCCGAGAGGCCAACTCCGGGCGCGGGAACCTCAGGTTCCCTGCACTCCGGCCCCTCAGCCCAGCGCCCGCAGCCCCGGCACGAACGCCACCAGCACCGGGACCACCGGGACCAGCGACGCGGCCGCCGTCAGCCGCAGCCGCCGGGCCGCGGTGAGCCGGTCCGGGGCGGCGAGCAGCCGGTTCACCCGCTGCGGGACGTGGGCGTGCGAGGCGGGGCCCGGCCCGAACACACCCCGGCCCTCGTTGAGTTCCACCAGCGCCAACGCGGTCGTCACCCGGCCGAAGCGGCGGGAGGCCATGTCGTCGGCGGCGAGTTCGACCAGGCGGTGCATCTCGTCACGGAACGCGGCGAACACCGGAACCTGCGGGAAGCCGGTGGCCAGGGCGGCCGAGCAGTGCAACAGCCAGTCGTGCCGGGCCTGCGCGTGCCCCTGCTCGTGGGCGACGACGGCGTCCAGCTGGCGGCCCTTCAGGCGGCGCAACGCGGCCGTGGTGACGACGAGTCGGGGCGCCGCACCGGACAGCCACCAGGCGTCCGGCCGCTCGCCCTCCAACACGACCAGCCGACCGGTACCGGGCTCCTCACCCGGCAACAGCGGGGCACGCAGCAGCACTTCGTCCCGTTGCTGCCGACGCCGGGCCCGCGCCCGGACGATCTCACGGAGCAGCATCGCCGCGCTCCACACCCCGCCGCACGCGAGCGCCACTGCTGTGGCCGCCGCCCAGGGGCCGGTCGCGCCGAACGCGTAGGCCTCCACGACCCCTTGCGGCGCCGAGGCGAACACATGGCCGCGCACCGCCTGCCAGGCCGCCGCCGCGCTCAGCGTCATCGACAGCGCGCAGCACAGCAGCACCGCCGCCACCGCGCACTGCCAGACCCACAGCGCCACCACCGGTTCACGGTCCGGCCAGTCGGCCCGGGCGAGCAGGCGGGGGGCGACGACGGCGGTCAGGGCGCCGAGCATCAGCAGGAGCGCGGGGACCATCATGGTCAGCACCCTATGAGCGGCGGGCTACGGGCGGGTACGGCTTGTCACGGCAAAGTGACGCAGCCCACGTTTCTGGCCGGGGCGGTCACGTCACAAGGTCGGTCGCTACAGCGTCAACAGCATCGCCAGCATCCCGATCCCCATCGACAGTCTGCATGCCCGTGCCAGCTCCGGCCGGTCGCCCCAGCCGGCCGTCGCGCCGCCCCCGGCCACGGCCGCCACGGGCAGCAGCCGGACGCCGGAGAGCAGGACGTACCCGGCGAAGTACAGCAGCAACACGCCGGTCAGCAGTGGCACTCCGGCGCCGCCGTGACCGTGGCCGTGCCCCGACGCGGGGGAGCCCGCCATCACGACTGCCATGTAGACCATGGCCGCCGCGCCCACCAGGTGATGCAGATGGTGGGGGCCTGCCCGCGCCGCCCACAGGGCTCGCAGCGCGGCGCCGCCGAACACGGCCGCGTAGACGGGCCAGGTCCACGACGGAGGCGTGAACGCCGTCCCGGGTACGGACATCACGGCCATACCGAAGCCCATCAGCGCCTCGCCGCCCGCGGCCCGGCGCTGTTCCTCGACACTGCTGCGCATGCGCAGCAGGCAGTACACGCCGGTCGCCGCGCACAGCGCGACCAGCAGCCAGCCGGGCGAAGCCGGTCCGGGCACGCGCACCTCCCCGCTCCACGGTCGGTCACCGAAGGCGATGCCCGGGTCACGCGGCGCGCACTCGAGCGCATGGATGTACACGGGGAGCGTTGGGCGGAGCACGGCAGGTGAGAGGGAGGCACTGACTCGATGTTTCACGAGTAAAACACCTGCTAACGTGAGACGCATGAGCAGTGCACCCTCCCGACGTCTCCCGCTCGCCGGCGTGCTGCGCCTCGGCCGGCCCTCCGACATCTGGTTCAAGCCGGCCCTGAGCGTCGTCGCCGCGGTGGCGCCGGCGAACCTGATCCTGCTCGCGCTCGGGCGGCTCGACCTGGCGATGTACACGATGGCCGGATCCCTGTGCGCGCTGTACGCCCACCAACGCCCGTACGCCGCCCGGGCCCGCGCCCTGGCGTGGGTGGTGCTCGGCATGACCGCGGGCCTCGCCGTCGCCTTGGTCGCGGCCGCGCTCACCGGGAACGCCGTCGTGCTCGTCACCGTCGGCGCGCTCCTGGCCGCCGCGCAGAAGACGCTGTGCGACGCCACCCGCGTCGGCCCGCCGGGCAACGTGGTCCTGACCTTCGTCACCTCCGCAGCGCTGTTCGCACCGCAGACCCTCGACCAGGTCCCCGCCCACGTGGCACTGGCGCTCGCCACCGGTGTCTGGGCCTGGCTCATCGGCATGGCACCCGGGCTCCTGCGCCCGCACGGCCCCGAGCGCCGCGCCACCGCACACGCCCTGGACGCGACCGCCGCGTACGGGCAGGCGCGCGGCACCGGTGAGGGCGACGGCCACGCCAAGGCCCGGGCCGCCGCGGCCGCCGCCGTGCAGGCCGCCTGGCAGTCGCTGCTGTCGACCGGCGCGCACACCGCCACCCGCCGCGCCCTCGAACGCCTCGTCGTCCGGGCCGAGGTCGCGCTCGCCGCGCCCGCGGACTCGGACCCGGCGCGGTTGCGCGCGTGGGCGCGGGAGTTGCGGGGCACGGGCCGCGTCCCGAGGGTGGAGGAGGTGCCGGGTGAGGCGGACGAACTCCTCGGAGTGGACGCCGAACTCGGGGTCCCGGCCCGTCCGTTGTGGAGGCGGCTCGGCCCGCTCACCCCGATCGCCCTGCGCACCGCCCTCGGCTGTGCCCTTGCGGGATACGCCTCCCTCGCGCTCGGCGTCGGCCACCCCTACTGGGCGCTGGTCACCGCGGCTTCCCTCTACCAGGCCAACCTCGCCCTGACCTGGAGCCGGGCCGTCCAGCGAGTCGTCGGCAACCTCGTCGGCGTCCTCGTCTTCGCCGCCGTGGTCCCGCTCGCCCACCTCCACCAGACGGCGCTCGTCCTGTGCTGCCTCGCCTTCAACTTCGGCGCCGAGGCCCTGATCAGCCGCAACTACTGGCTCGGCACCGTCTGCGTGACCCCCATGGCGCTGCTCGTCACCGAGTTCGCCCGGTTCCAGGACTCCGGGCAACTGATCACCGAGCGGCTCGTGGACACCCTCGTCGGCGCCCTGGTCGGCTTCGTCGCCGCCGTCGCCGTCACCAACCGGCGTGCGGGCGACCGCCTCGAACAGGCGTTGACCGCCGTGGAGCGGGCCCGCGAGCACGCCGCCCGGCTGCTGGCGGAGCGGCAGCCCGCGCCCGGCGCCCTGGACTCCGCCCGCCGCGGCCTCGCCGCCGCACTCGTCGACCTGCGCGCCACGGCCGACGCGGCCTCGGGGGAGTGGTGGCAGCGTGCCCTGCCCCAGGAGGGGGTCGTGGCGGCCGAGCGCTCCGGACACCGTACGCTCGCCGCGACGGTACGCCGCCAGGGACTGCTCCCGGACCGGCGGACGAACACGACGACGGAGGGTGTACGGCCATGACGGCACCGAAGGCGGACACGACGACCGGACACGACACCGTCGCCGCCGTCGTCCGGCAGTGGCAGACCGTCCACCCCGGCCTCGACACCGGGCCCATGGAGATCATCGGCCGCGTCAACCGCTGCGCCGCCCTGCTCCAGCAGGCCGAGGACGCCCCGCTGCGCCGGGCCGGCCTCACCCGCCCCGAGTTCGACCTGCTCGGCGCCCTGCGCCGCACCGGGCACGAGCTGACGCCCGGCGAACTGGCCCGCGAGACCTTCTCCTCCGGGGCCGCCGTCACCAAGCGCCTCAAGCAGCTCACCGAGCGCGGACTGGTGGAGCGCCGCGGCGACACCCGCGACCGCCGCGTCGCCCACGTCCGCCTCACCGACGCCGGACGCGACCTCGTCGACGCGATCCTGCCCGAGCAGCTCGCCTACGAGACCGCCGTACTGTCCGGCCTCGACCCGGACCGGCACCACGAACTCGCAGGACTGCTGGGCGACTTGCTGGGCCAGCTGGAAGGGCGCCTGGGCGGCCTGCGCGCCTGACCGAAGCAGGGCCGGGAGCACCCCGGTCTCCCGGGCCCGGCCAGTCGACTCAGCCCTCGTCGCCGGCCCGGTACACGCCGAACACCGCCCCCTGCGGATCCCGCAGCACCGCGATCCCGGGCCCGTCGGTCACCGAGTTGGGCTCCGCGAGGGCGGTGCCGCCCGCGCCCTCAGCGGTGGCCGTCGTGGCGTCGATGACCCCTTCAGCACGTCAGAGCGTGTTGTGAAAGTCCCGGCTGCCCTGCGGCGCCCGGCACGCGCGCGCCGTGTTGTCGGGATCGCCTGCCTACGCCCAGCATGCGGGCAGGCCGCCTACTTCTGTCAGGACCTCCCTCCCCTCCCCTCCGGAAGGACCCTCCGCCGTGCGATCGCACGCACCGGACGCCGCAGGGCCCGCCCTTCGGGCGGACGACGGGACGTTCGGAACACGCCCCTGCCCCGGCCTGCGGCGGCGGCCATCCGGAAACCCTCTCGCGCGCGGTGCCGCCACCGACGTACGCTCGGCGCCGTACCGCATCGCGTGGCGGCCTCCTGACAACGTTCTTCGACCGGAGGTCCCGCATGCCCGAGGTGCGCCCCTTCCGCCGCGACGACCGCGACCAGCTCACCGAACTGGTCAACCTGCATGTCGCCGCGGTCGTCCCCGGCGTCTCCGTCTCCGTGAACACCGTGCTCAGCGACCTGGAGCGGCAGCCCGGCGAGTTCATCGTCGACCCGTGGGTGAGCGAGCGGGCGACGCTCGTCGCCGAACAGCGCGGCCATGTCGTCGCCGCTGCCCACCTGCTCCGCTACCGCGCCGACGGCGACGTGGGCGCGGACTACCGGGACGCGGGGGCGATCGACTGGTTCGTGTACCGGCCGCCCGCTTCGTTCGGGCCGGACTCCGAACGAGCGGCCGACCTGCTGATGAGCGCCTGCCTGGCCCGGCTGGCCCGCTGGCGGGTACGCGTCCGGTACGCCGACGGGGCACTGCCGGCGCCCGGCGTGTACGGGCTGCCCCGGCCGTGGCCGCACATCCGCACCGTCTACGAACGGGCCGGTTTCCGGCACACCGGGGACACGGAGGTGCTGCTCATCGCCCGGGTCGCCGATCTGCCGGTGCCGGAGCCCCGGCCGGGTGTCGTGGTCGAGCGCACGCTGGGGGAGTGCGGCACGCGCTTCACGGCGTACGACGACGACCGGGCCGTCGGCTTCGTCGAGGTCGACACGGCCCTGGCCCGCCCCGAACGCCAGACCCGCGCCGCCGGTCTCGCCGACCTCGGCAACCTCCACGTCGACCCGGCCCACCATGGCCGGGACTGGGAGCGACACCTGCTCTCCCACGCCGCCGACTGGCTCCGCCTGTGCTCCGCGGACCGCCTCCTCGCCTACGAGTCCGCGGCCGACGCCCCGGCGATCGACCGGCTGACCGACGCCGGCTTCAGGGAACTGACGCACACGGACCGGGGCTGGGAGCATCGGGCGGGGTGAGTTCGCCGGTCTCAGATTCCCGGCCGGTACCGCAACGGATGGTCGGCCGGGATCTCCACCAGCACGATCCGCGTCCCGTCCGGGTCCGCGATCCACATCTCGACCAACCCCCACGGCTCCTTCACCGGCGGCCGGAGGATCTCGACCCCCTTGGCCCGCAGCTCGTCGTGGGCCGCGTCCGCGTCCGCGACCTGGAGCCACAGCCGCACCGCCGGGGACGGCGGCGTCTGCGAGCGGCCCGAGATCTCGAGGAAACCTCCGCCGAGGAAGTAGACGGTGCCCCGATCCGCTCCCGTCCCGAACTCGCGGTGGACGGCGAGGCCCAACTGCTCGCCGTAGAACACACGGGACCGCTCGGGGTCGGCGGGACGGATCAAGGTCCGGCTGCTCAGTACATGCACCATGCACCCGGAGCGTAGTGGTGGCGCTACCCTCGTCGGTGCCAGGGACGTGCCCGAGACGTGCCCGAGAACCGGAGATTCGCCCATGGGGACCGCCGAGACCGCTGAGAGCGCCGATACCGCCGACGCCGGACTGACGTTCCGGGACGCCACCGATGCCGACGTGGACGCGCTGGTCGCGTTGATCGAGTCGGCGTACCGGGGCGACACCAGCCGGGCGGGGTGGACGACCGAGGCGGACATCCTGGACGGTCAGCGGACGGACCCCGAAGGGGTGCTGGCCGTCGTCAAGTCGCCCGACAGCCGGCTCTTGACGGTCGAGCGGGAGGGCAGGGTCATCGCCTGCTGCCAGCTCGAACACCGCGGTACCCACGCCTATTTCGGCATGTTCGCGGTCAGCCCCGCCCTGCAGGGTGCCGGCCTCGGCAAGGTGATCATCACGGAGGCGGAGCGGCAGGCCCGCGAGAGCTGGGGCGTCACGCAGATGCACATGACCGTGATCTCGGTGCGCGACGACCTCATCGCCTGGTACGAGCGGCGCGGTTACCGCCGTACGGGACGGATGACCCCGTTCCCGTACGGCGACGAGCGTTTCGGCATTCCACAGCGCGACGACCTGCAGTTCGAGCTGCTGGTCAAGGAACTCGTGTGAGCATCACGCGGTGAAGCGGCCCGTGCGCTTGATCTCCGGGTAGTCGGTCGTCGCGCCGTCCAGCTCCAGGGCCCGTACGAGCCGCAGGTGGTCCTGCGTGTTCACCACCCAGCCGATGATCCTCAGGTCCGCCTTGCGTGCCTTCTCGACGACCTCCAGGGTGAGCCGGCGGATGTTGAGGCAGACGGTCGCGGCGCCGACCGCCACGGCCCGGTCCACGATGTCGGTGCCGAAACGGCTGCCGATCAGTGCCGTGCGTACCCCGGGCACCAGGCGGGCGATCTCGGCGATCGCCTCGTCGTGGAAGGAGGACACCTCGACGCGGCCGACCAGGTCCCGCCCGATCATGACATCTGCCAGCGCCCGGGCCGCCTGCACGTCCTTGATCTCGGCCTGCAGCGGCGCCCGCACCGCGTCCAACACCTCCTCGAAGACCGGGACGCGCTCGCCGTGACCCGCGTCCAGGGCGCGCAGCTCGGAGAGGGTTTTCTCGGCGATCGGCCCCGTGCCGTCGGTCGTGCGGTCCACCTCGGTGTCGTGCATGACGACGAGGGCGCCGTCCTTGCTCAGGTGCAGATCGAGTTCGATGGCGTCGAGGCCGGCCTGCTGGGCGGCGACGAACGAACGGAGGGTGTTCTCGGGCTCGACACCCATGACTCCGCGGTGACCGATGGTAAGGAGATTCAAGGTTCGACTCGCTTTCCGTCGACGGCGGCTCGGCGCGCGCGGGGACCGGGCCTGAGCGGACGGCACCGTTCGCGCGACAGAGCCGCAGCCTAACGGCCGCGCCCCGTGATGAACCCGTGCCTGCGCGGGGCATCCGTGTGGCGTCCGGAGCGGGCCTGGCCGGTACCAGTCGTAGCCGTCACTCGGGGGCGGGCGAGTCCCGCCCTTGTTGACCATCAGCGGATTAAACCGCCGCCGCGATGGCGGACAGGAAAAAGTGCGGTGAAGATGGGGGCGGAGCAGGATAATTTCCCGGGCCTGCCCTTGCTGAAAGGAACCTCGTATGCATACGGTGTCTTGACGCTAGGTTCTCCTGTGGAGGATGGGACATGACGGAAATTCTTGTGCGGGTGGGTTCGGAGGAACAGGTTCCTCCCACGACCAGGGTCGTTGAGCACCCTGCGTGGCCCGTGCTCAAGGATGCCGTGGAGCAGATCCGGCCATGGCAGTCGAAGGACGGGTCGATCGACTTCGAGGCCGAGGGCGCCCCCGACCCGGCGGACGCCGAGCTCGCCGTCCGGCGTGTCGTGCACGCCGTCGAGGAGCTGTCCCCGCTGCTCCCGCACGACGCCGAGTACCACGCGGCGCTCGTGAAGGACCTGCACCGCTGGGCCGACGGCGGCTTCCGGGTGCCCGACTTCCTCGACTCCCTGCTGGCCTTCCAGCCCGCCGCCGACCGCCGGGACGGCCTGCAGCACCTGGTCGTCTTCCCGATGTACACGCAGAACGGCAACCCCGACCGCAACCTCGAGGCGGTCGTGCTGCGCATGGTCTGGCCCGAATGGCTGGCCGAGCTGGAGCGCACCCGCTACGACAACCCGCTGTTCTGCGGCATCAGCTTCGAGGACTTCACGGCCGGCTACGACACCAACTCCGCCGTCCTGTTCCCCGAGACCATCGCCGTGCGAGAGGCCCCCGAGCGCTTCACCTGGGGCGGCATCTTCTGCGACCGGGAGGCTGCCCGCTTCCGCCGCGTCACCGACGCCGCCGTCGACATCCTGGGCATGGAGCTGCCCGAGGACATCGCCGCCATGGTCCACGACCAGAAGCGCTGCGAGGAGGCCTTCGTCCTGTGGGACATGGTCCACGACCGCACCCACAGCCACGGCGACCTGCCGTTCGACCCGTTCATGATCAAGCAGCGCCAGCCGTTCTGGATGTACGGCCTGGAGGAACTGCGCTGCGATCTCACCGCCTTCAGGGAGGCCGTGAAGCTGGAGGCCGACGGCGTCCCGCAGGCCCGTGACGTGCAGTACGCGGTGCTCTTCGACCGTATGTTCCGCTTCCCGGTCACCGGCGAGCGCGTGCGCAACTACGACGGCCTCGGCGGCCAGCTCCTCTTCGCATACCTGCACAAGCACGACGTGTTGCGCTGGACCGACAACAAGCTGTTCATCGACTGGCAGCGGGCCCCGCAGGTCACCAACGAGCTGTGCGCCGAGATCGAGAAGCTCTACCGCGACGGCATCGACCGCCCCAAGCTCGTCCACTGGTTCGCCGGGTACGAGCTGGTCTCCACCTACCTCGCCCCGCACCCCGGCTCCACGTGGGCCAAGGGCCCGGACGCGCTGGACCTGAGCCAGCCGCCGCGCAAGCTCGTCGATGACGTGCTTCCGGACGAGTTTCCGCTGAGCATGTTCTATGAGGCACTGTCGAAGAAGCTGAAGAACGTGATCGCCTCTACCAGGGGCATCACCGCGGACAGCGCCGAGCGGGTCGCCGCGTGAGCGACCGCGGAACCGAGAACACTGCTCAGGAGGCGAGGAACATGGTGGGGAACGGGGCTCTCAGCGGTGCGGTGATCGCGGTGGCGGGCGCGGGCGGACCGGCGGGCCGGGCCGCGCTGCTGCGCCTGGCCGAGGCCGGGGCGACCGTCGTCGGGGCGGACAACGACCCCGAGCGGCTCGCGGAGGCCGTGGACGCGGCCCGTTACGCCTCCGGCGGCGCCAGCGTCACGGGCGAACCGGTCGACCTGCTCGACCTGCAGTCCACCCGCGACTGGGCCGCGCACATCGAGAGGGACTTCGGCCGTGTCGACGGTCTCGTCCACCTCGTCGGCGGCTGGCGCGGCAGTGAGACGTTCATCAAGACCAGTCTGGACGACTGGGACTTCCTCGAACTGCTGCTCATCCGCACCGTCCAGCACACGTCGCTGGCCTTCTACGACGCGCTGCAGCACAGCGACCGCGGGCGGTACGTGCTGATCAGCGCCGCCGGCGCGACGAATCCGACCGCGGGCAACGCCTCGTACGCCGCGGCCAAGGCCGCCGCCGAGGCCTGGACGCTGGCGCTGGCCGACGCGTTCCGCAAGGCCGGAGGCGCCGAGGGGCCGACGTCCGCGGCTGCCATCCTGGTGGTGAAGGCGCTGGTGCACGACGCGATGCGCGCGGAGCGCCCCAACGCGAAGTTCGCGGGCTTCACGGACGTCAACGACCTGGCCGAGGCCATCGCCGAAGTCTGGGAGAAGCCCGCCGCCGAAGTGAACGGAAACCGTCTGTGGCTGACCGAGAAGCCGTGAACCCCCCGAAGACCGACGCGCGTCGTCATCACGACCCGGAGGTCCGCGGTTTCGCCAGTGACAACTACGCCGGGGTCCACCCGGAGGTGCTCGCCGCCCTGGCCCTGGCCAACGGCGGGCACCAGGTCGCGTACGGCGAGGACGACTACACCGAGAACCTCCAGCGGATCATCCGCAGCCACTTCGGATCCACGGCGGAGGCGTTCCCGGTCTTCAACGGGACCGGCGCCAACGTCGTCGCGCTCCAGGCGGTCACCGACCGCTGGGGCGCGGTGATCTGCGCCGAGAGCGCACACGTCAACGTCGACGAGGGCGGCGCCCCCGAGCGCATGGGCGGCCTGAAGCTGCTCACCGTGCCCACCCCGGACGGCAAGCTCACCCCCGAACTGATCGACCGGCAGGCCTGGGGCTGGGAGGACGAACACCGTGCCATGCCACAGGTCGTCTCCATCACCCAGAGCACCGAGCTGGGCACCCTCTACACGCCCGACGAGATCCGCGCCATCTGCGAGCACGCCCACGCGCACGGCATGAAGGTCCACCTCGACGGCTCCCGGATAGCCAACGCGGCGGCCTCGCTGAACGTCCCCATGAGGACGTTCACCAACGCCGTCGGGGTCGACATCCTCTCCCTGGGCGGGACGAAGAACGGCGCGCTGCTGGGCGAGGCCGTCGTCGTCATCAACCAGGACGCCGTCAGCCACATGAAGCACCTGCGCAAGCTGTCCATGCAGCTCGCCTCCAAGATGCGCTTCGTGTCGGTGCAGCTGGAGGCCCTGCTCGCCAAGGACCTGTGGCTGCGCAACGCCCGCCACTCCAACGAGATGGCCCAGCGGCTGGCCGAGGGCGTGCGCGCGGTGCACGGCGTGGAGATCCTCTACCCGGTGCAGGCCAACGGCGTCTTCGCCCGCCTCCCGCACGACGTGAGCCTCCGCCTGCAGAAGCGGTTCCGGTTCTACTTCTGGGACGAGGCCGCGGGTGTCGTGCGCTGGATGTGCGCCTTCGACACGACGGAGGACGACGTGGACGCCTTCGTCGCGGCGCTCAAGGAGGAGATGGCCCGGTAGCGCCCGCCCGTGGAAGTTCATGCATAGATATGCGGTCTCTCGAAAAGTCATTGACTCTAGGGTGATCGCATTTCTATGCTCTGCGGGCATGGAGCTGATCCAGCAAACCCCGGACCTTTCGGCCTACTTGGCCGCTGACGACGTCATCGACCACGATCATCCGCACGTGCGGGCCACGGCCGCCCGGCTCGCGAAGGATGCTGACGACTCGTATGCCTATGCGCGGCTGGCGTTCGAGTTCGTGCGGGACACCATCCCGCACTCCCAGGATGTCGACGACCCGCGCGTCACCTGGCGCGCCTCCGACGTGCTGGAGCAGGGCACTGGCATCTGCTACGCCAAGGCGCACGCGCTCGCCGCCCTGCTGCGGGCCGAGGACATCCCGACCGCGCTGTGCTACCAGAGGCTCGAGGTGGTGCACGGGCTGGTCGCCGTGCGGTTCAACGGGGCCTGGCATCGGCAGGACCCGCGGGGCAACAAGCCGGGGGTGGACGCCCAGTTCTCACTGGAAGGTGAACGGTTGGCCTTCGCACCCGACCCGGAGTCCAATGAGATGGACTATCCAGTCTTGTACAATGAACCTCACCCGGCCGTCCTGAGCGTCCTCAAGGCCGCCCCTGACCGGCCGTACCTATGGCAGACCCTCCCCACCGCACTCTGAGGCAGACGATGACCCTCCCCCTGACCGTGTCCGACGAGGTGCGCGCCCTCGCCCCCGGCTTCACACACGTCGCCGTCGAGGCGCACGGACTCGTCAACGGACCCAGCACCGACGCCGGTTCCGCGCTCCTCGACGACGCCGCCCAACGGCTCGCCGTACGCCTGGACGGGCGCGCCCCGCACGAGGACCCGCACATGGCCGCCTGGCGCGAGGCCTACACGGCGTTCGGCGCGAAGCCGTCCCGTACACGCAACTCGGCCGAGGCGCTGGCCAAGCGGGCCCTGTCGGAGGGCGGGCTGCCCCGCATCAACCTCCTCGTCGACCTGTACAACGCCATCAGTGTGGCCCACCTGGTCCCCGTCGGCGGCGAGGACATCGACCGTATTCAGGGCGGCATGCGACTCGTGCGCGCGGTCGGTGACGAGGACTTCGTGACCGTCGCCGGCGGCGAGGAGGTCGTCGAACACCCCGACGCGGGCGAGGTGGTGTGGTGCGACGAGGCGGGCGTGACCTGTCGGCGCTGGAACTGGCGACAGGGCCCGCGCACCCGGCTCACCGAGGAGAGCGTCTCGGCCGTCTTCCTTCTTGAGGGCATGGCGCCGATGCCGGTCGCCGACCTCCGGACGGCCGCCGGCGAACTCGCCGAACTGCTGGAGAAGTTCAGCCCCGGAGCACGTATCGAGATCCGGGAGCCCGCCTCCTGAGGATGACTTCCACGCTCGCGACGTCCGAGAGGCGGGGCCGGCCTGACTGGAGCTCGCACGGGACGTGCCCGCCAGGCGCACGGTGGCGCTGGAGGACGTCTCGGTGCTGCGGTGGCGCCGGGACGCGGGCGAAGCAGCGGTCGTCCGCCTGGGGCCGCCCATGAGCGACGGCTGGTCGACAGCGACCGCCGGGGCGCCCTCGGCGGCATCCCGGCGGCGGGCTTCGCGGGCCGCTGGGGCTCGTCCCCGGAGGCGACCGACCGCGCGGCGGACGAGCTGTACCGACTCGCCGTGGACCGCGCGGAGGGCTTGCGGATACCGCGCGGCCTGGTCTCGCCATCGCGTCAGGAGGTCGTCGAGCGCGTCCTCATTGAGACGGACCGCCTGGACTGGCGCAGCCGACGCCCGGGCGCGAACCCCTCTGACTGGAGGTGAACCCCCAGGGTGACGCGGGTCAGCGTGCCTCGGCCGCGCGGACCTGTTCCGGCGTCGGCGCCGTGCCGCCCAGGTGGGCCGGCATCCACCACGTGTCGTTGGCGTCCTTGGGGCGCACCGGGTAGGCGCGCTGGGCGGCCTCCAGCAACTCCTGGACGCGCTCGCGCAACTGCCGGGTGAGTGCGCCCGCGTACTTGTCCTTGGAGGCCTCGATCGCCTCACCGACCCGGATGGTGACCGGGGTGTGACTGCGCTTGAAGTTACGCGGGTGCCCCTTGGTCCACAGCCGCTGGGTGCCCCACACCGCCATGGGGATCAGCGGGACGCCCGCCTCCTGGGCCATCCGCACGGCACCTGACTTGAAGCTCTTCAGGGTGAACGACTGCGAGATCGTGGCCTCCGGGAAGACCCCCACGATCTCGCCGGAGCGCAGCGAGTCGAGCGCGTGCTGGTAGGCCGTCTCGCCCTGGTTGCGGTCCACGGGGATGTGCTTCATCCCGCGCATCAGCGGACCCGAGATCTTGTGCCGGAAGACGGACTCCTTCGCCATGAAGCGAACGAGACGTTTCTGCGGGAGCGCCGCCAGGCCGTTGAAGATGAAGTCCAGGTAGCTGATGTGATTGCTCACCAGCACGGCGCCGCCCGAGCGCGGGATGTTCTCCGATCCCCTGCAGTCGATCTTGAGGTCCCACGCCTTGAACAACGTGACGGCGAGACCGACGACGGGGCGGTAGACGAGTTCTGCCATGGGCGGAGGTGGACCCTTCCTTCTCTCCGCCGGGGGACGGTTCCCGGCGAGAAAGTTACGCAGCCGTAGGTTTACGGCATCTCGCAGATCGTGCCCGAAGAACGGCCGGGTAGCCAGTCCTGGTGCCCGCGCGGCGCGAGATCCTCGTCACGTCGCCCCTTGATCCACCTCGGGGTTTGGGGCCCTCTTTACTCCGCGCGTACCGTTGCTCGCCGGACGAGCAGGTACATCTCGCACCCCAGGCAGTACCCGAACGCGGCGTTCAGGAAAGCGGCCGCCAACGCCGCCCCGGTGGCGGCGAGTCCCAGCCACTCGGGCCCCACCGCGAAGCCCACGAGGCCCACGCCCGCGAAGACAAGCCCCACCGCCTGCGCGAAACGCGGCGGTTCGGGCGCCTCGAACTCGGTCGGCGGCCCGATCCGGGGACGTACCACCTTCTTGAAGAGCCAGCCGTACGGCGAACGACCCACCCCGCCCGCGGCGCCGAGCGCGAACGCCAGCGTCTGCCAGGCGAGAAGCCAGGCGCTCCCGGTGATCAGCACGGCCGCGAGGACCACGGTCGTCACGGCCGCGCCGAAGCGCGGCCCCCTCGTATCGATGTCCATGGATCAAGCATCGCGTGGCTGAAACTGTTCGGGGAGTCGGGAATCTTTGCAGTCTCGTGAATGCTGACCCGATGATGACCGGACTCGTGGTGTGCGTGGCGGTGCTCGCGGCGGCGAGCGCCTTCGGAGTGCTGCATCGGCGACGGAGCGGGAGGGTGAAGGTGCGCGGGCGCGACGACGGAAAGCGACTGCAGGCCGCCGCGTGGGGCGGCGAACTGGGGGAGCGTGCCACGCTCGTGCAGTTCTCCAGCGCCTTCTGCGCGCCCTGCCGGGCCACCCGACGGATCCTCGGCGAGGTGGCCGACCTCGTTCCGGGTGTCACCCACGTCGAGATCGACGCCGAGGCGCACCTCGACCTCGTCCGTGAACTCGAGATCCTCAAGACGCCCACCGTGCTGGTCCTGGACGGCGACGGCCGGGTGGTGCGGCGCGCCACCGGCCAGCCCCGCAAGGCCGATGTGATCGCGGCGCTCGGGGAGGCGGTGTGAGGTCCGTGGCAGTGACCGTGAGGCATCTCCCAGATGCCGGGACGAACTTGACTGCACGGGCCATCGGTCATCAGCCTGGCCGTATGCCTACGGAACTCCTTCTCCCCGGGCGGGTCCGCGGTCGCCAGGCGCCCTCCGTCCGCCGCGCGACCGGGAGCTGTCCGGGCTGCTGAGCAGCCACGGACCCCGACGCCTCCTCACGCAGAAGGACAACTCCATGACGGCCACGCCCGGCCTGGGAACCTTTCAGCTCGCCTCTCCCGACCTCCTGCGCTCCGCCTTCCGGCGGCACGCGGCCGGAGTCGCCGTGATCACCGCGCGCGGCGAGAACGGCCCCGTCGGCTTCACCGCCACCTCGCTCACCTCCGTGTCGGCCGAGCCCCCGGTGATCTCGTTCGGCATCAGTACGGGTGCCTCCAGTTGGCCGGCGATATCGGGGGCCGACCATGTCGGCGTGCACGTGCTCGGTGAGCACCAGCGGGAACTGGCCGCCACGTTCGCCAGGAGCGGTGCCGACCGCTTCGGCGCTCCCACCGCCTGGAGCGAGGGCCCGGAGGGTGTGCCGGTCCTTGACGACGTCCTGGCCTGGCTGGTGTGCCGGGTCGTCTCGCGGGTGCCCGCCGGGGACCATCGCGTCGTACTGGCCGAGGTCGTCCTCGGCGATCCCACGGGCGCGGGTCGTCCGCTTCTGTACCACCAGGGCCGATTCACCGCGCTGCGGGATTGATCACGCGTCCGCTCTCCTGCGCGCCGGTCGAGTTCCGGTTACGCTGCGTTGCAAAGGTCACAGTTCAAAGCGCTTGCTTAGCGGGAACGAACTAGGTGTACTGGCGAGTAATATTTCGTGTCGGAGCGCGGGTCGCCCCGACCGGGATCGGCCGCTTGAGGCGCCTATGCTGCCTGCAAGCAGGCAGCCGAAACAAGACGATGCAGTAGGAGAGCCGGCGTGAGCTTGAGGATCGTTGTCACTGTGAAGTACGTGCCCGACGCCACTGGCGACCGGCACTTCGCCGATGACCTGACCGTCGACCGGGACGACGTGGACGGTCTGCTCTCCGAGCTCGACGAGTACGCGGTCGAGCAGGCGCTGCAGATCTCCGAGAACTCCGACGACGACGTGGAGATCACCGTCCTCACCGTGGGTCCCGAGGACGCCAAGGACGCCCTGCGCAAGGCGCTGTCCATGGGCGCCGACAAGGCGATCCACGTCGAGGACGACGACCTGCACGGCACCGACGCCATCGGCACCTCCCTGGTGCTGGCCAAGGCGATCGAGAAGGCCGGCTACGACCTGGTCGTCTCCGGCATGGCCTCCACCGACGGCACCATGGGCGTCCTGCCCGCGCTGGTCGCCGAGCGCCTGGGCGTGCCGCAGGTGACCCTGCTGTCCGAGGTCTCCGTCGAGGACGGCACGGTCAAGGGCCGCCGTGACGGCGACGCCGCCTCGGAGCAGCTGGAGGCCTCCCTGCCGGCCGTCGTGTCCGTCACCGACCAGTCGGGTGAGGCGCGTTACCCGTCCTTCAAGGGCATCATGGCCGCCAAGAAGAAGCCGGTGGAGTCCTGGGACCTGGAGGACCTCGAGATCGACGCCGAGGAGGTCGGCCTCGACGGCGCCCGCACCAAGGTCGACACCGCGGCCGAGCGCCCGGCCCGCACGGCCGGCACGATCGTCAAGGACGAGGGCGAGGGCGGCAAGCAGCTCGCTGAGTTCCTCGCGGGCCAGAAGTTCATCTGAGCCCCTAGGCCCTGTCCGGCGGATCAAGCCGCAGACGCGGGGTCCGGCACGCACATCTGCCGCGTTGTCATCGGTCGCCGACGCTCCGCGTCGACTCCCTCCTCCGCCTTGCAACTGCACGCGCCAGACCCCGCTCACCTCGGCTGATCAGTCGCCGTAGTTTTCCCGCGACCTGATCCGTCGGACAGGCCCCGCTGACCGCCCCTCAAGTTTCGTACGCAGGAGAGCAATCCCATGGCTGAAGTCCTCGTTTACGTCGACCACGTGGACGGTGCCGTCCGCAAGCCCACCCTGGAGCTGCTGACGCTCGCCCGCCGCATCGGCGAGCCCGTCGCCGTCGCCCTCGGCGCCGGTGCCGAGAACACCGCCACCGCGCTCACCGAGCACGGCGCTGTGAAGGTGCTGACCCACGAGGCGTCCGAGTACGCCGACTACCTGGTCGTACCGAAGGTGGACGCGCTGCAGGCCGCCTACGAGGCCGTCTCCCCGGCCGCGGTACTGGTGCCGTCCTCTGCCGAGGGCAAGGAGATCGCCGCCCGTCTGGCGCTGCGCATCGGCTCCGGCATCATCACCGACGCCGTCGACCTGGAGGCCGGCGACGAGGGTCCGGTGGCCACCCAGTCGGTGTTCGCCGCGTCCTTCACCACCAAGTCCCGTGTCATCAAGGGCACCCCGGTCATCACGGTCAAGCCCAACAGCGCCGCCGTGGAGGCCGCTCCGGCCGCCGGCGCGGTCGAGGCCCTGTCCGTGTCCTTCGGCGAGCTCGCCACCGGCACCAAGGTCACCGGCCGTACGCCGCGTGAGTCGACGGGCCGTCCGGAGCTGACCGAGGCCGCGATCGTGGTCTCCGGCGGCCGTGGCGTCAACGGTGCCGAGAACTTCTCGATCATCGAGTCCCTCGCCGACTCGCTCGGCGCGGCCGTCGGTGCCTCGCGTGCCGCCGTGGACGCCGGCTGGTACCCGCACACCAACCAGGTCGGCCAGACCGGCAAGTCCGTCTCGCCGCAGCTGTACATCGCCTCCGGCATCTCCGGCGCGATCCAGCACCGCGCGGGCATGCAGACGTCCAAGACGATCGTCGCGATCAACAAGGACGCCGAGGCCCCGATCTTCGACCTGGTCGACTACGGCGTCGTCGGCGACCTCTTCGACGTCGTCCCGCAGCTCACCGAGGAGATCAACACCCGCAAGGGCTGATCACCGCCAGGCTGTACGAGGCCCTCGTGACCGCGCCGGTCACGGGGGCCTCGTCCATGTCGGGCCTCACGCCAGACTGAGCGAGGCCCGCACCGGCAGGTGGTCGCTCGGGAACTGACCCTCGCGGGAGTAGGTGTCGACCCACGCCCGGTGCGCGGTCACCCCGCGCGTTGCCAGGATCCAGTCGATGCGGCTGCCCTCGGGAGTCAGCGGCTTGTACGCGTGGAACGTCCCGTACGCCGGGCCGCGCTCCTCGGCCGTGTCCCAGGTGTCGACGAGACCGGCGCCGAGCAGCGTGTCGTAGACCTGGTCCCCGTGGGCGGGGACGTTGAAGTCGCCGGTCACCACGACGGGCAGGGAGCGGTCGAACCCCGTGATCCGTTCGGCGATCAGAGCGGCGCCGCGCCTGCGTGCGTACGCGCTCGCGTTGTCGAGGTGCGTGTTGAGGACGTAGAACTGCTGTCCGTCGGCGCGCAGATCGCGGAAGCGGACCCAGGTGGCCATGCGGGCGTGGGCCCCGCCCCAGGTGTTGGAGCCGATGGCCTCCGGGGTGTCGGAGAGCCAGAAGTGGTCGTACTCGACCGGGGCGAGGCGGCGCGTGTCGAAGAAGACCGCCATGGACTCGTCGTGGCTGCCCCGGACGCGGCCGGTGCCGATCCAGTCGTAGTGCGGGCCGAGGTCGGAGGCGAGGTCCCGCAGCTGCTGGTAGACGCCCTCCTGGGTGCCGATCACGTGCGGGGCCGCCCGCCGCAGGAGCGTCCGCATCACCGGGCGGCGGACCGTCCAGCTGTTGGGCTCGGAGGTGCTCGCGAAGCGGAGGTTGAACGTCATGACCTCCAGCGGCGCGTCCTCGTGCCGGGAGGCCGCGGCCCGTACCGATCCGACCAGGGGTAACGCGATCGCGGCAGCCGCCACGGTTCTCAGCCCGGCCCGTCGCGTCACTTTGGTGCTGTCCCGCGTGTGTTCCCCCATGTGCTCCCCCTCCCCTCACGAGTCAGGATGAGGGGTGGGGGCCGCTGTGCGAAAGAGGGCCTCGGGGCGGGTGTGGCGGTACGGCCCATGCGGGGACAGGGTGTTGACCGGCTGCGAGATCCGCAGATAACTTCGTTCTACGGATTATCGATTCCGCAAAGCGGAAAATTGGAGGTTGCGGGATGGGCCAGGGGCGGCAGGAACAGGTGGTGACGAGCCTCGCGGGCGCCGTCAGCGAGGAGATCAGTGCCTCCCTCGCGCCGGTCGACGCCGAACTGGAGCGCCGCTACCCGGGTGACCCCGGCACCCGCCAGCCCGTCCACACCGTCTACGTCCCCGGTGACGTCTTCGCCGCCGACACCATGCGCGCCTGGGGCGACCAGGCCCTCGCCGCACTCGACGAACACGCCCCGGACGCGGCCTCCTTCGCCGCCGTCCTGGGCCTCGCCGACGACCTCGCCGAGCCGGTGTACTCCCGCGTCCGCGCCAAGCTGGAACGCGAGCCGATCGAGGACCTGCGCGTCGACTTCGAGGACGGCTACGGCCCCCGTCCGGACGCCGAGGAGGACGAGGCGGCCGCCCGGGCGGCCCGGCTGATCGCCGAGGCGTACGAGAACGGCACGGCGGCCCCGTACATGGGCATGCGCATGAAGTGCATGGAGGCACCCGTCCGTGACCGGGGCATCCGCACCCTCGACATCTTCCTCACCGGCCTGATCGAGGCGGGCGGTCTGCCCGAGGGGCTGGTCCTCACCCTGCCGAAGGTGACCTACCCCGAGCAGGTCACCGCGATGGTCCGGCTCCTCGAGGCGTTCGAGAAGGCACGCGGACTCGACCCGGGCCGGATCGGCTTCGAGATCCAGATCGAGACCAGCCAGTCCATCCTGGCCGCCGACGGCACCGCCACCGTCGCCCGTATGATCCAGGCCGCCGAGGGCCGCGCGACCGGCCTGCACTACGGCACCTTCGACTACAGCGCCTGCCTCGGGGTCTCCGCCGCCTACCAGGCGAGCGACCACCCGGCCGCCGACCACGCCAAGGCGATCATGCAGGTCGCGGCGGCGGGCACCGGCGTACGCGTCTGCGACGGCTCGACGAACGTCCTTCCCGTCGGCCCGACCGAGAGGGTCCACGACGCCTGGCGGCTGCACTACGGCCTCACCCGCCGCGCCCTGTCCCGCGCCTACTACCAGGGCTGGGACATGCACCCCTGCCACATCCCCACCCGCTACGCGGCCGTCTTCGCCTTCTACCGCGAGGGCTTCGAACAGGCGGCGGCCCGTCTCGCCCGCTACGCCAACCGTGCCGGCGGCGACGTCATGGACGAGCCCGCCACCGCCAAGGCCCTCAGCGGCTACCTCCTGCGCGGCCTGGACTGCGGCGCCCTCGATCCCGCCGAGGTGACCGGCGCGACCGGACTGGCGCGGGCCGACCTGGAAGCGTTCGCGGCACCTCGGCGGGGCGGTCTGACGGCGTCGGGCAGGTAGCGGGCTTTCGATGGTGCCGGGCCTCGGTGCCCGCCCTGGAGCGGGCCGTGGCGGACCACGCGGCGCGGTGCTCGGCCGCGGCAGGCGCCACGGACCGGGAACCGCCACGGCACCCGGCGCGGCAGCCGTCACGTAGCGGGCGTGTCACAAGGCCCGAGCGCGGGGGCTTCGTGCCACTTCCGCCCTGAGGGGTCCTTGCACCATGAGCGCCCGGGTCGCGCGGCTTGGCACCGCACCTCGCCGCGTGGCCGAAAAGCCCTGGTAGGGCCGCCCCCACTCTCGGCTCCGCTCGAATGGGGGGGACCCCCATCGAGGGCTCTTTCACGCCGCGATGCACGGCACCGGACCACCCGACCTGATCGGGCGCTCAGGGTGCAAGGAACCCTTAGGCTGGACGCTACGCAGGGACATGTCATGGGAACGGGGCGGCGGTGTCTTCGGGGGAACACGAACAGGCGGCCGGGGTCGGGCGGCTGCTGGCGGGGCGTTATCGGGTTGTGGCGCCGTTGGGGCGTGGCGGCATGGGAGTCGTCTGGAGAGCTGTCGACGAGGTGCTCGGGCGGGAGGTCGCCGTCAAGGAACTGCGTGCCTACACCGACGCCGACGCTCCTGAACTCGCCCGGCTGCGGCTGCGCATGCAGCGCGAGGCTCGCGCGGCGGCCCGGGTGCGGAACCCCGGGGTCGTCGCCGTGCACGACATCGCGGAGGTCGACGGCCGTCCGCTGATCGTCATGGAACTTGTCGACGGCCCCTCCCTCGACGACGTCCTGCGCGAACGCGGCACCCTCGACCCGCGTGAGGCGGCCGGAATCGGTGCGAAGGTCCTGGACGCGCTGGCGGCCGCCCATCGAGCCGGCGTGCTGCACCGTGACGTCAAGCCCGGCAACATCCTGCTCGACCGCTCCGGTCGCGTCGTCCTGACGGACTTCGGCATCGCGACGATGGAGGACCCGGCCGACGGCTCGGCCACCCATCTCACCCGCAGCGGCGAACTCGTCGGCTCCCTGGACTACCTGGCCCCCGAACGCGCCCAGGGCGCCGACCCCGGCCCGGCCTCCGACATCTGGGCCCTCGGAGCCACCCTCTACGCGGCTGTCGAGGGCTCCTCGCCCTTCCGCCGTACGTCGACGTACTCGACCCTCACCGCGATCGTGACCGAACCCGTCCCGGAGCCCCACCGCGCGGGCCCCCTCACACCGATCCTGCGCCGACTGCTGGACAAGCGCCCCGAGAGCCGCCCGGAGGCGGAGGAGGCGCGTGCGCTGCTGGAGGCTGTGGCGTCGACGGCCGCCTCGGACACACCGACCACGACCCTGCGAGGGGTACCCGCGCCCCTGGACCGGCAGGAAACGAAACCGGATGTACCGCCCGCGCCGCCACCGGAAGCCGGGGCAAGGCACGGGTCCGGTGTTTCGGGGTCGCCCGGGTCGGAGGCGGGGGAGCCCGGTGTTTCGGGGTCGGCCGTGTCGGGGGTGCAAGGGGCTGGCGTCTCGGGGTCGCCCGGGTCGAGGGCGGGGGAGCCCGGTGTTTCGAGGTCGGCCTGGTCGGGGATGCCCGGTGCTCCGGGGGCGGCCGTGTCGGGGGCGCAGGGAGGGGGAGCTGTTGGTTCCGCTGCCCCGCCCGCTTCGTCCGCTGCCGCTCCCACCGGGCCGATGGCGGCCCCCGCCTCGCCGCGGCGCAAGGCCCGAGACCTCCTCCCCGGCGTCGCCGTGGCCGTCATCATGGTCGCGGGCGTCATCACCGTCGCCTTGCTGAACGCCGCCAACGGCAGGGACACAGATGCGCGGTCGGGGGCCTCCCCGACCCCGGGCGCGTCCTCAGCCCCGGCCTCCGCCCGTCCCGACGCCGTCCACTCGGACGATCCCGAACCCACCGAGCCGGGCGCCGAGAAGACACCCGGCGCCGCCTGGGATCCGAGACAGACGCGCAAGGCGACGCCCACGGGCAGTCCGTCCACCACCAGCCCCGCACCGTCCTGCACGTCCATCGGCGCGGGCAAGTACAACTGCCTGGTCTGGCGCACCGCCAAGTCGTACACCTCCTCCGGCACCGAGGTGGGCGTCCTCAACGCGGGCAGCAACTACTTCTACTGCCAGCGGAACCTGGGGCGCCGTGAGACGCACGGCGCGTGGACCAACGTCTGGTGGGCGAAGACGGACGACGACAGCGGCAACACCGACGTCTACGTCAGCGACGTCTACATCAAGGGGGGCTACAACGACTCGCCGGTGCCCGGGCTGCCCGTCTGCTGAGGGCGCCCCACGTACCGCTCCAGCCCCGACGCCGTCACCAGCTTCTCCTCGGCGAGCAGCCGCGTACCCCGCTCGCACAGCCGCACATCCGCCCGGGCCCGCGCGCAGAACTCCTCCGGTGTGACGCCGAACAGCTCCCGAAGGCGGGCAGACCCCAGCAGCAGCTCGGTGATCAGCTCCCGCTGTCCCGGATGCGGGCGCGGATCGGGGGTGCCGTTGTGCAGGACTCCGCGCCGGTTGACGTACACGTACGCCCCGGGCAGCGTCTCGCCGTCCTCCAGCCTGAACCCCACGTCGGGGGAGGGCAGCCACGCCCGGCGGAAATTGCCCTGCGCCAGCGGTACGCCCTCGCTGGCGTCGACGATGGCGAGTTGCTCGGCGTCCAGCCAGGTGAGGAACAGCTCCTGTACGGCACCGGGGGAGTCGAAGGGGGACGCGGAGACGTATCCCAGGCGGCTGACGTGCGCGGAGATACCGACGCCGATGCCGGTGACGCGCACCTTCACCATGGGGATGGGCGAGGTGATCCCGTACTCGTCCATCTTGTGGCGCAGTTGGCCGGGGCAGGCGTTGGAGCCGACGGCGAGGACCGGAGTGCGGTCGGGGTGGACGAGCCGGTCCAGCGGCAGCAGCCGGTCGCCGTCGAGGAGCCCGGACTCGCGCGGCCAGGCACCCGGATAGCTCAGCGGTCGGTCGCGCGGGGCCTCCGCCAGGCCCAGCGTCGTCAGGGAGCGGTCGTCCATGAGCCGCTCAGTCCGCCGGCGGCAGCTCGCCCGAGCCGCGCGTGATCAGTCGGGTCGGCAGCTCAATGCGTTCCGGGGCGACGAGCGTGCCGTCCAGCTGCCGGAAGAGGCGGTCGGCCGCCGTGCTGCCGATGGCCGTCGCGTCCTGGGCGACGACGGTGATGCCCGGCCGGAGCAGGTCGGCGAGCTCGATGTCGTCGAAGCCGACGAGGGCGACCGGACGGGTCCGCTCGGCGAGGACGCGGATCACGGTGACCGTCACCCGGTTGTTGCCAGCGAAGATCGCGGTGACGGGCTCCGGCCCGTCGAGCATCTCCTCGGCGGCCCGGCGCACCCGCTCCGGATCGGTGGCACCCAGCGACGTCCAGGCGTCCGCGACGGGTATCCCGGCGTCCTCCATGGCCGTCCGGTAGCCGCGCAGACGCTCGGCGGTGGTGTGGATGCGGGGCATGTCACCGATGAAGCCGATGCGCCGGTGACCGTGGGCGATCAGGTGGGCGACACCGCCGAGGGCTCCGCCGTAGTTGTCCGACAGGACGCAGTCGGCGTCGATCCTCCCGGCCGGGCGGTCGACGAACACCGTGGCCACGCCCGCCCTGAGCTCCGGCTCCAGATAGCGGTGGTCGTCACCCGCCGGGATGATCACGAGACCGTCCACCCGCCGGGCGCACAGCGCCAGCGCCAGTTCCTGCTCCCGGTCCGGGTCCTCGGCGCTGGAGCCGTTGATGAGCAGTGCCCCATGGGCGCGGGCGACCTCCTCGACCGCGCGGCTGAGGGGACCGTAGTACGGGTCGGCGAGGTCTTCGAGGACCAGGCCGATGCTCGCGGTGCGGCCCTTGCGCAGGACCCGTGCGCTGTCGTTGCGGCGGAAGCCGAGGGCCTCGATCGCGTCCTGGACGCGGCGCTCCGTCTCCGGGGTCACGCCCGGCTCGCCGTTGACGACGCGGGAGACCGTCTTCAGCCCGACGCCCGCGCGGGCAGCGACGTCCTTCATCGTGGGACGGTTGCCGTAGCGGGTCCCGGAAAGGTTGTCGGCTCGGCGGATGGTCTCGGGCACGATGCGGTGTCCTGTCCTGTCGTCCACGGGCTGCTTTTGTCCCCGTCGTCCCCGAGGATGCGTTCGTCCATGGTTTGTATGAGGATGTGGCGTCGAGCATAGAACCTGGACAACGTTGTCAGATGCGGGGGACACTGTCCATCGCATTCACCTCCGGCCCGCGTCCCCCACCGCCGGACCGGCCTGCTCTTTTCCACGGTAGACGGGGAGATCCGACACTGATGCAGACCGACCTCGTGGCAGCCCTCGACATCGGCGGTACGAAGATCGCCGGTGCGCTCGTCGACGGCCACGGCAGGATCCTGGTGCGCGCGCAGCGCGCGACACCGGCACGGGAGGACGGCGACACCGTGATGCGGGCCGTCGAGGAGGTGCTCGGCGAGCTCTCCGCCTCGCCGCTGTGGGGGCGGGCGCACATCGTCGGGATCGGCAGCGCGGGGCCGGTGGACGCCTCCGCGGGCACGGTGAGCCCCGTGAACGTACCCGGCTGGCGCGACTTCCCGCTCGTCGGGCGGGTCAGGGCCGCCGTCGGCGGACTGCCCGTCGAGCTGATCGGCGACGGCGTCGCGATCACGGCGGCCGAGCACTGGCAGGGCGCCGCCCGGGGGCACGACAACGCGCTGTGCATGGTGGTGTCGACAGGAGTCGGCGGCGGGCTGGTCCTGAACGGCCGGCTCCACCCCGGCCCCACCGGCAACGCGGGCCACATCGGACACATCAGCGTCGACCTCGACGGCGACCCGTGCCCGTGCGGTGCGCGCGGCTGCGTCGAGCGCACCGCGAGCGGGCCCAACATCGCCCGCCGGGCCCTGGAGAACGGCTGGCGGCCCGGCCCCGACGGCGACACCTCCGCCGCGGCCGTGGCGGCCGCCGCTCGTGCGGGCGATCCGGTCGCCGTAGCCTCCTTCGAGCGTGCCGCGCAGGCGCTGGCGGCGGGCATCGCGGCCACCGCGACGCTCGTCGAGATCGACATCGCCGTCATCGGCGGGGGAGTGGGCAAGGCGGGCGACATCCTCTTCGCGCCCCTGCGCAAGTCGCTCCACGACTACGCCACCCTCTCCTTCGTGCAGCGCCTGACGGTGACGCCGGCGTTGATGGGCACGGACGCCGGCCTGGTGGGAGCGGCCGCCGCGGCACTCGCTGCGCGGCCGGCGGGGGCGGAGGCGGCGGGGGTCTGACGAGAACATCTGCAGAGACGTTCTTGCGGGCGGCGGCCGGACTCGGCCGCCGCCCGCGTCTTCATGAGTCACAGCGCCCCGGCTTCTCACCCCGACCTATTTTTGAACATGTTCAACTTTCTGCGCTAGGCTTCCTCCCGACGGAGGGGGAGCCCTGTGAAGTTCGTGTTGCCCGGGGGAACCGGGCAGGTCGGAACGGTCCTGGACCGCGCTTTGACCGCCGCAGGACATGAAGTCGTGATCCTCACCAGACGGCCCACGCGGGCGCGGGAAGTCCCCTGGGACGGGGAGACCCTGGGCGCCTGGGCCGAGGAGATCGACGGCAGTGACGTCGTGGTCAACCTGGCGGGCCGCAGCGTCAGTTGCCGGTACACCCCGGCCAACCTGCGGGCGATGATGGACTCGCGGGTCAACTCCGCCCGCGTCGTCGGAGAGGCGATCGAAGCCGCCGTACGGCCGCCGCGCGTCTGGATGCAGATGAGCACCGCCACCGTCTACGCCCACCGCTTCGACGCGCCCAACGACGAGGCGACCGGCTTGATCGGCGGTACGGAATCCGGGGTGCCGGACTACTGGGCGTACAGCGTCAAGATCGCCGAGAGCTGGGAGCGGGAGCAGGAACGGGCCGTGACCCCGCACACCCGCAAGGTCGCCCTGCGCTCCGCCATGGTGATGAGCCCGGACCGTGGCGGTGTCTTCGACGTCCTCTCGTGGCTCGCGCGGCTCGGTCTCGGCGGCCCGGTCGCGGGCGGCGCGCAGTACGTGTCCTGGATTCACGAGCACGACTTCGTCCGGGCCGTGGAGTTCCTGGCCGACCGGGACGACCTCGGCGGGCCGGTGAACCTGGCCGCTCCCGGGCCGTTGCCGCAGCGGGCGTTCATGCGGGACCTGCGGGCCGCCCGGAGGGTTCCCGTGGGGCTGCCCGCCACCAGGTGGATGGCCGAGATCGGCGCCTTCGCGCTGCGCTCGGACACGGAGCTCCTGCTGAAGAGTCGCCGTGTGGTTCCGGGCCGGCTGCTCGACGCGGGCTTCACCTTCACCCACCCGCGGTGGGCGCGGGCGGCCGAGGACCTCGTGCGCCGTGCGCGCGCTGGGGCCTGTCCGTCGGATCGGGTCGGAGGGTAGCTGCGGCGCCGCATCGGCGCGGGTGAGCGGGGCTTGGTGCGTGCAGCTGCAAGGCGGGGAACGGTGGTCGACGCGAGGGGTGTCTCTCCCGCGCGAGCGCCGCCGAGCGTAGGGGGAGTCGGCGACCGCCGACAACGCGGGTGGGGCTACCTTCCGTGCGAGCGACGCCGAGCGTGGAGGAGGGCGTGTCGAGCCCCGCGTCTGCGGCATGATCGGCCGGACAGGCCCTGGATCCGGGCGGGGGCGTGACTCCGGGGCGGTTTCCCAGTTGAACCGGCATGAAGAAGCGCAGCATGCTCGCCATCGCCTCCCTCGCCACCGGATTCGTCGTCGCGGCGATCACGCCCTCCCACGGACTGGGCAGTGAGGACCTCAAGGGGCTCAACGTGGGCGACGCCCTCAGCGGCATCGACCCCACGATCGCCCAGGACAACAGCCTGGACATCGAAGACGACCTGCTGCGGCAGGCCGACTGACGGCGGGACAGCACCACTCATCGCGCCGGGCCCCGCACGAAGGGGTACCGGCGCTTCCGTTTGCGCGGCCTCTACGACGGCTGGTTTCCGTGGCAGGGTGGAGCGGGCAAGCCACAGGGGGCCAACAGAAGAGGGGGAATCGTGACCGTCGTCTGGATCAACGGCGCTTTCGGTGCGGGGAAGACCACCACCGCACGGGAACTGATCGAACTGATCCCGAACAGCACGCTCTTCGACCCCGAGGTCATCGGCGGAGCGCTCCCGTACCTGCTCCCGCCCAAGCGCCTCGCCGAGGTCGGCGACTACCAGGACCTGCCGATCTGGCGACGGCTCGTGATCGACACGGCCGCCGCGATGCTCGCCGAACTCGGCGGCACCCTCGTGGTGCCCATGACCCTGCTGCGCCAGGACTACCGCGACGAGATCTTCGGCGGCCTCGCCGCCCGCCGGATCCCGGTACGGCACATTCTCCTCACTCCGGCCGAAACGATCCTGCGTCAGCGAATAGCGGGGCGGGAGGTTCCGCCGGACCTCCCCGACGGCGACATGCGGATACGGCAGTGGTCGTACGACCACATCGAGCCCTACCGCGCCGCCCTCGCCTCCTGGCTCACCGCCGACGCCCACCCCGTCGACACCGGCCCCCTCACCCCGTACGAGGCCGCCGCCCGCATCGCCGAGGCCGTCGGTACGGGTGCGGTCCCCGAGTGCGAGATCGTGCAGACGCCCGAGCCGACCGCCGAGACCCTCGCCGCCGGGGTTCTCCTCTTCGACGAGCAGGACCGGGTGCTGCTCGTCGACCCCACCTACAAGGCCGGCTGGGAGTTCCCCGGCGGGGTCGTCGAACCCGGTGAGGCGCCCGCGCGGGCCGGCATCCGCGAGGTCGCCGAGGAGACCGGCATCCACCTGGACGACGTACCGCGGCTGCTCGTCGTGGACTGGGAGCAGCCCACTCCGCCCGGTTACGGCGGACTGCGCCTCCTCTTCGACGGCGGCCGACTGGACGCCGCACGGACCGAGGGGCTGCTGCTGCCGGGGCCCGAACTGCGGGACTGGCGGTTCGTCACCGAGGAGGAGGCGGCCGATCTGCTGCCGCCGGTCCGCTACGAACGGCTGCGCTGGGCGCTGCGGGCACGCGAGCGTGGCGCTGCGCTCTATCTGGAAGCGGGGATTCCCGTAGGCTGACGCGCCGTGAGATTACCGGCCGGTCCCGTTCGGTTTTCGCCGGGAAATTCTTTGGCTTTTCTGTGTGTCGCTCCACCGCGGTGGGCCGACTTTACCCGGTCCGGAGAATACCCGGAGAAAAGCGCGGGCGGACCGTCATCGTTCCGAAACCACCGTGTGCACCCGTCGGAGCAGGGGAAACCCTAAGCAATGGCCAAGGGGGTGTCGTCCTCCCCTCACGCTCCGGCTAATCACACACCCTGCACTCGTCAACACTTTTCCACGAGCGCAAACAATCCCTTTTCTGCCCCTGGTGCGCCTTGACCGGACTCGCGACGCATTGCGAAAGTCCGCATTGTCTCGTGGGGCCGGTGACGGCCGCCACTCATTTCTTTCAGCCAGGGGTAGATCCGGGATGTCCGTACGATGACCACGCAACTCCAGCCGGTCGAGCTCGGCAGCGTGATCGCGCCGACCGTCACCGGCCGCTCACCGGCCCGCATGGCCTGGAAGCGCATCACGCGGGACAAGATCACCATGGTCGCGCTGGTGGTGACCGTCCTGTTCCTCGCCGTCGCGCTGCTGGCCCCGGTGCTCACCGCGCTGACCGGCTGGGGGCCGATCACCCCGGACGGCCGGGCGATCGACCCGGACACCGGCAACTTCCCGCGCGGGGCGCTCGGCGGCATCAGCCTCACCCACCTGCTGGGCGTCGAACCGGGCACCGGCTACGACCTGTTCGCCAGGATCGTCTACGGGCTGCGGACCTCGCTCTTCGTGGGCTTCGCGTCGGCCGTGCTGTCCACCGTGGCCGGCGTCGTGGCGGGCCTCGCGGCCGGCTACTTCGGCGGCTGGGTCGACTCCGTGCTGTCGCGGATCATGGACGTGATGCTGGCCTTCCCCCAGCTGCTGTTCATCATCGCGCTCACCCCGGTGATCCAGAACGCGCTCCAGACGAACAGCCACGGCGGCACCGACGAGAACCTCCGGCTGCTGGTCCTCGTCGTCAACATCGCGATCTTCGCCTGGGCCTACACCGCCCGCCTGGTACGCGGACAGGTGCTGTCCCTGCGCGAGCGGGAGTTCGTCGACGCCGCCCGGCTCATGAGCGCAGGCCGGCGCCACATCCTCTTCCGCCAGCTGCTGCCCAACCTGTGGGCGCCGATCCTGATCTCCTTCGCCCTCGCCGTCCCGCAGAACATCACCACCGAGGCGGCTCTGTCGTACCTGGGCGTCGGCGTCATCCCGCCCAACCCGGACTGGGGCGCCCTGCTGTCGGACGCCTCCCAGTTCTTCCTCCAGGACCCGGCGTACCTGTTCGTCCCCGGTGTCCTGCTCCTCGTCCTCGTCCTGGCGCTCAACCTCCTCGGGGACGGCGTACGGGACGCCCTCGATCCCCGCGCCCGTCGAGGCTGACGCGCGGCCCTCGCATCTCCGGCCCCGACGGCGCAACGAACGACCGCCGAAGCCGGGCCTGTCGAACAAGAACGGAGTGTTTACCTCATGAAGCGCAGAACGCGCACGGTCGCTCTCATGGCCACCGCCGTGGCGATCACCCTGGGGGCCACCGCATGCGGCGGAGGATCCTCCACCGGCGCGGGCAGCGGCTCCCCGACCAAGGGCGGCACGCTGACCATCCTGAACAACGCCGACTACGACCACCTCGACCCGCAGCGCGTGTACACCACGCAGGGTTCGAGCATGGACGAGGAGTTCGTGCGCACCCTCACCGGCTGGGACGAGTCGGGGTCCGCCCCGAAGCTGGTCGGAGACCTGGCCACCGACACCGGCACGGCCTCCAAGGGTGACACGGTCTGGACCTTCCACCTGCGCCACGGCGTCAAGTGGCAGGACGGCACCGAGGTCACGGCGCAGGACGTCAAGTACGGAGTGGAGCGGACCTTCTCCCCGGACATCAACGGCGGTCCGCCGTACGCGAGTCAGTGGCTCGTCGGCGGCGCCGACTACAAGGGGCCGTACAAGGGCAAGGAGCTCGCCTCCATCCAGACCCCGGACAAGTACACGATCACGTTCCAGCTGAACCAGCCGGTGGCCGACTTCAACGAGACCACCGCCATGCCCGGCTGGTCGGCGGTGCCCAAGGCCCACGACACCGGGGCGACGTACGACACGCACGTCTGGTCCGACGGGCCGTACATGATCAAGTCGTACACCAAGAACAAGGAACTCGTGCTCGTCAAGAACACGAAGTGGAGCCAGTCCAACGACCCGATCCGCCAGCAGAACGTCGACGAGATCGACGTGAAGTTCGGCCAGGAGCAGGCCGCCATCGACCAGCAGATCAAGTCCGACGCCGGGGTCGCCCAGACCGCGATCATGCAGGACCCGATCGCCGGCTCCGACCTGACGACGATTGCCAACAACCCGTCGCTGAAGTCGCGTTACTACAAGATCCCCGCGCCCGGCATCAACTACCTGGCCATCAACACCACCCGGGTCAAGGACATCAAGGTCCGTCAGGCCATCGAGGACGCCATCGACAAGACCACCGTGCGTGGCGCCTTCGGCGGTTCGGCCTACGGCAACTACGCCACCACCATGCTGAGCCCCGGCATCGGCGGCTACCAGAAGTTCAACCTCTACAGCACCAACCCGGCCGGTGACCTCACCAAGGCCAAGGCGCTGATGAAGGCGGCCGGCAACCCGAAGCCCACCATGTCGCTCGCGGTGGAGAACAGCACCACCCAGACGCACTTCGCGGACGCGGTGAAGACCTCGCTCGGCAAGATCGGCGTCACGGTGAACATCGCCCCGATCGACCCGGCCAACTACTTCAGCACCATCGACAACGTGAAGAACCAGTACGACCTGGTCTGGGGCGACTGGATCGCGGACTGGCCCAACGCCTCCACCGTGCTGCCCGTTCTGTTCGACGGACGGCAGATCAAGAAGCTGCCGCAGTCCAACCAGGACCTGTCGTACCTCAACGACCCGGCCGTGAACGCGCAGATCGACAAGGCCGCCAAGATGACCGACATCAAGCAGCGCAACACCGCCTACGGCGCCCTGGACGAGCAGATCATGAAGGACGCCGCCGTGGTCCCGCTGATGTACATGAACTTCAGCGAACTCGCGGGCTCCAAGGTCGGCGGTGTCATCTCCGACCCGATCCTCGCCGAGCCGAGCCTGGTGCACGTCTACGTCAAGCACTGACGCACCCCGTCCGACACCCCGCCGGCGGTACGCCGCCGGCGGGGGCACCCCAGCACCCCACCTCACGTCAGGTCCCAGGACGCCATGCTCCGTTACCTCATCCGACGCCTTCTGGCGGCGGCCGTGATCCTGCTGGTGATCACCGTGATCACCTTCTTCATCTTCTACGCGCTGCCGTCCGACCCCGCCCTGCTGGCCTGCGGGAAGACCTGCTCACCCTCGCGCCTCACGGAGATCAAGCACTCACTGGGCCTCGACCAGAGCTTCCTGACGCAGTTCTGGGAGTTCTTCAAGGGCCTCTTCGTCGGCCGTGACTTCGGCGACCAGAGCGTGGCCATCCACTGCTCCGCGCCCTGCCTCGGAGTGTCCTTCCAGACCGACACCCCCGTCCTCACCACCCTCCTCGACGACTTCCCCGCCGACCTCTCCCTCGGTCTCGGCGCCGCCGTGGTCTTCCTGATCCTGGGCGTCGGCCTCGGAACCGTGGCCGCGGTCCGCCGGGGCAAGGCCGCCGACAAGGCCGCGGTCGGCCTCGCGCTGGTCGGCGTCTCCGTGCAGATCTACTTCGTCGGACTGCTGCTGCTCTTCCTGTTCGTCGACAAGTGGCAGCTGCTGCCCGCCGCCGGCTACACCCCCTTCACCGACGACCCGGCCGGCTGGCTCCAGGGCCTCATCCTGCCCTGGGCGACCCTGGTCTTCGTCTACCTCGCGCTGTACACCCGGCTCACCCGCTCCTCCATGCTGGAGGTCTTCGCCGAGGACTACATGCGCACCGCCCGCGCCAAGGGGCTGCCGACCGGCCGGATCGTCCTCAAACACGGGCTGCGGGCCGCCATCACCCCGATCATCACCATCTTCGGCATGGACGTCGGCTCGCTCATCGGCGGCTCCGCCGTCATCACCGAGTCCGTGTTCGGCATCAACGGCATCGGCAAGCTCGCCGTGGACTCGGTCCAGAACTCCGACCTGCCGGTCATCCTCGGCACCACCCTCTTCGCCGCCACGTTCGTCGTCCTCGCCAACGTCGTCGTCGACCTGGTCTACGGCCTCGTCGACCCCCGCGTACGCCTCGCGTGAAGGAAAGTCCAGTGACCCTGTCCACCCCCGAGCAGCCCGCGGACCTGCTGCCCGCCGCCACCTCCTTCCTCGACGTACGGGACCTGCGGGTGCACTTCCCGACCGAGGACGGTCTCGTGAGGTCCGTCGACGGGGTCTCCTTCACGCTGGAGAAGGGCCGCACCCTCGGCATCGTCGGCGAGTCCGGCTCCGGCAAGTCGGTGACCTCGCTGGCCCTCCTCGGACTGCACAAGGGCACCCGCGCCCAGGTGTCCGGCCAGATCTGGCTGGAGGGGCAGGAACTCGTCGCCCTGCCCGAGCGCGAGATGCGGGAGCTGCGCGGCGAGACGGTCTCCATGATCTTCCAGGACCCGCTGTCCGCGCTGCACCCGTTCTTCACCGTCGGCTCCCAGATCGCCGAGGCCTACCGGGTGCACCACAAGGTCTCCAAGAAGGAGGCCACACAGCGTGCCGTGGAGATGCTGAAACGGGTCGGCATCCCGCAGCCCGACCGCAGGGCGAAGGACTACCCGCACCAGTTCTCCGGCGGCATGCGCCAGCGCGCCATGATCGCCATGTCACTGGTCTGCGACCCCGCCCTGCTCGTCGCGGACGAACCCACGACCGCCCTCGACGTCACCGTCCAAGCACAGATCCTCGACCTCATCCGCGACCTCCAGGAGGAGTTCGGCTCCGCGGTGATCATCATCACCCACGACCTCGGCGTGGTCGCCGACGTCGCCGACGACATCCTGGTGATGTACGGCGGCCGCCGCATCGAGTACGGCACCGTCCGCGACGTCCTCAAGCAGCCCGAACACCCCTACACCTGGGGCCTGTTGCAGTCCATGCCGGACATCGCCGACGACGTGGGCCGCCGGCTCAACCCGATCCCGGGCACCCCGCCGAGCCTGATCAACCTCCCGTCCGGCTGCGCCTTCCACCCGCGCTGCGCCTACAAGGGCCGGGTCCCGGAGGGGAGTTGCACGGTCGAACGGCCCGAGCTGCGGCCGGTCGCCGGAACGGCCGCGCACATCGCGGCCTGCCATCTCACCGAACGGGCCAAGCAGGAGATCCGGGGCGCCGGCCCGAACGACCACAGGAGCACGCCGTGAGCACCACCCAGCCCATCCGCGAACCGCAGGCGGCGAAGGCCCCGGGCGGGAAGCTCCTCGAGGTCACCGGCCTCATCAAGCACTTCCCCCTCCGGACGGGCATCGTCTTCCGGCGCCAGGTCGGCGCCGTGCGCGCCGTCGACGGCATCGACTTCTCGGTCGGCGCCGGGGAGTCGCTGGGCCTGGTCGGCGAGTCCGGCTGCGGCAAGTCGACCACGGGCCGGCTGATCACCCGGCTGCTGGAACCCACCGCCGGCTCCATCGTCTTCGACGGCGAGGACATCACCCACAAACCGGCGGCGAAGCTGCGCCGGGCGCGCAAGAACCTCCAGATGATCTTCCAGGACCCGTACTCCTCGCTGAACCCCCGCCACACCGTCGGCACGATCATCGAGACGCCGATGCGGCTCAACGGCATCGAACCGCCGCAGGGCCTCAAGAAGCGCGCGCAGGAACTCCTGGAGACGGTCGGCCTCAACCCCGAGCACTACAACCGCTACCCGAACGAGTTCTCCGGCGGCCAGCGCCAGCGCATCGGCATCGCCCGCGCCCTCGCCCTGCGCCCCAAGCTCATCGTGGCCGACGAACCGGTGTCCGCGCTGGACGTCTCCATCCAGGCCCAGGTCGTCAACCTGCTCCAGGACCTGCAACGCGAGTTCGGCATCGCCTTCGTCTTCATCGCCCACGACCTCGCCGTCGTCCGGCACTTCTCCGAGCGCGTCGCGGTGATGTACCTCGGCAAGGTCGTCGAGGTCGCCGACCGGGAGGCCCTCTACGCCCGTCCCCGGCACCCCTACACGCGCGCGTTGCTGTCCGCCGTCCCCGAGGCCGACCCCGACGCCGCCGAGCGGCGCGAGCGCATCCGCCTGAGCGGGGACGTCCCCTCACCGATCGACCCACCCTCCGGCTGCCGCTTCCGCACCCGCTGCCCCAAGTTCGCCCAGGCCCTCACCGAGGACGAACGCGGCGCCTGCCTGCAGCAGGAGCCCGAGCTGACCGACCGGGGCGGCGGCAACCCGGTCGCCTGCCATTATCCGGAAACCGTGGAGCTGTCGTAGAGCGCCCGTAGTTCGGCGTGAGGGAAGGGCGTCTGCCTGCTCTCCTTCTCGAACCGTCGCAGGAAGTCGTTCATCACGGCGGCGACCGGCGCGTGACGGGCGATGACGTCGGCGGCCGCCCCAGGGGCCCCCTCGGGCCGCGCGCCGTCGGCACACGCGCGGATGTAGGCCTCGCGCTCGTCGCGGCCGTGTCCGTGGAGGGCGACGACGAGCCAGGTGACGAAGAAGGACGTCGCGTAGGCGCGGTCGTAGTCGCGGTGGCGGTCGAGGAAGGCGCGTTGCGCGGGGGTGAGGCGGAAGCGGGAGGACAGCGAGAGGCCGTAGTCCGCGAGATACAGCCGCCGGCCGTCGGTGAGGATGTTCCGGAAGTGGACGTCGAAGTGCAGCAGCCCACGCGCGCGGAGGAAGTCGGTGGCTTCGGTGAGCCTGCGCTCCACCAGGGCGCAGGCGGTGTCGGCGTCGGCTGTGCGGATCCGTGCGTCGAGCCAGTCGTGGAGCGTGTACGGGATGTACTCGAGGAACAGCGTCAGGCTCGCGGTGGCCATGCGCAGGCCCTCGAGGCGCGCGCGGACCCCCGCGCCTCCGCCCCAGTGGGCGACGGCCCGGTCCACGTCGGCGAGTTCGTCGGGGAGGGGTCGGGGGCTCGTCGGGCAGAACCCGCCAGTGGTGCGTCAGCGGGAACCCGGCGAAGTCGCCGGCCAGGACCCAGTGGGTGGTCATCGTGTGCACGGCCAGCTCCCGCCAGGCGCCGAACCCCGGGCTCCCGATGCCGTAGTGGCAGAAGGGCGGCATGCCGAAGAGGTTCGCCGTGGACCGTACGCGGTCCGGGAGCCGCTCGGCGTGCGTCAGCCGCACCCGCTTGACGAAGACCCGCCTGCCGTCCACCTCCACGAGCAGGACCCGTCCGCTGATGCCGGTGCCGACGGGCACGCCCGTGGCGAGGAGGTCGGCCAGTTCGGCGTCACTGAGCAGGGCGAGCGAGGTGGCGAGGTCATGGTGGGCGGTGAGGCGTTCGGCGGGGTTCATGCCCTCATCGTCAGCCTGCGGCCGCGTACCTGTCCGCGGTTTCCCGCAGCGTGGCCCCCGCCCGTCCGAGCACGGGAGCACCGTGGCCGAAACAGGCCACGTCCGTGTCCAGCGCCGCCAAACGCTGGAACGAGGCGATCGCCTGGGTGCGGTCGACGTTGAACACACCGAGCAGCACGGTGCCGTCGACCGGCGACGCGGCCACCGCGTCGCCCGTGCAGAGCACGCGGTGTCGGGGCAGGTGAAGGGCGATGCTGCCGTGCGTGTGCCCGGGTGCGTGGACGACGTGGGCGCCGTCGCCGAAGTCGAGGACGTCGCCGTCGGACAGCTCGGTCACCGTTGTCGGGCGTGCGAAGTGAGCCGGTGGCAGGTGTTTCGCGGCCTCCGCGTGCAGCGGGATCTCCCACTCCTCGAACACCGGTGGCGGGCCGGGGACTTCGCCGCGCACCACGGGCGCGTCCAGGCGGTGGGCCAGCACCTCGGCCCCGGTCGACGCGGCCAACTCGGCGGCCCCGCCCACGTGGTCGACGTGGAAGTGGGTCAACACGATGCGCCGTACGGCGGCCGGAGGGTGCCCGAGAGCCCTGATCGCCTCGGCGATGCGCGCGCCCGAGCCCGGCGGGCCGGCGTCGATCAGCGTCAACTCGGCCCCGTCACGCCAGAGATAGGCCTGACGACCGGGAAGCGCAGGAGATACAGGCGGGGACGGAGCTCGATGAGGTCCATGGGACGACCGTAGAGAGGCCCGCGCCCGGCAGGCGAGGGCCTCTGCTGAGGGCAGAGCGGGTCAGCTCGCCGCGTAGTTGCGCAGGAACAGGGCCTCGGCGACCGAAAGACGCTCCAGCTCCTGGGGCGACACACTCTCGTTGACGGCGTGGATCTGGGCCTCCGGCTCGCTCAGGCCGATGAGGAGGATCTCCGCGCGCGGGTACAGGGCGGCGAGGGTGTTGCACAGCGGGATGGAGCCGCCCTGACCGGCGTACTGCATCTCCTGCCCCGGGTACGCCACCGCCATCGCGTCCGCCATCGCCGCGTACGCCGGACTGGCCGTGTCGGCGCGGAACGCCTGGCCCTGGCCGACCTGCTCGGTGCGCACCCGCGCGCCCCACGGCGTGTGCGCCTCCAGGTGGGCCTGGAGCAGCTTGGTGGCCTCGACGGCGTCGACACCCGGCGGCACCCGCAGGCTCACCAGTGCGCGGGCGCTCGCCTGCACCGACGGGGTGGCGCCGACGACCGGCGGGCAGTCGATGCCGAGGACCGTCACCGCCGGGCGCGCCCAGATGCGGTCGGCGACCGTGCCGGAGCCGATCAGGCCGACGCCGTCCAGCACCTTGGCATCCTTGCGGAACTGCTCCTCGTCGTAGCGCAGCCCCTCCCACGCGGAGCTGCCGGTGAGCCCGTCGACGGTCGTCGAGCCGTCCTCGGCGCGCAGCGAGTCCAGGACACGGATCAGCGCGCCCAGCGCGTCGGGCGCGGCGCCGCCGAACTGGCCGGAGTGCAGGTTGCCTTCGAGGGTGTCGATCTGCACGCGGAGCATGGTCATGCCGCGCAGCGTGGAGGTGACCGTGGGCAGGCCGGCACGGAAGTTGCCCGCGTCGCCGATGACGATGGTGTCGGCCTCCAGAAGCTCCGGGTGCTCCTCGGCATACCGCTCCAGGCCGCCGGTGCCCATCTCCTCCGAGCCCTCGGCGATCACCTTCACGTTGACCGGCACGCCACCGTTCGCCTTGAGCGCGCGCAGGGCGAGCAGGTGCATGATGACGCCGCCCTTGCAGTCGGCGGCGCCGCGTCCGTACCAGCGGCCGTCGCGCTCGGTGAGCTCGAAGGGCGGGGTGGCCCAGGCAGCCTCGTCGAGCGGCGGCTGCACGTCGTAGTGGGCGTAGAGGAGAACCGTTTTCGCGTCGGCCGGCCCCGGGAGGTACCCGTACACCGACTGCGTCCCGTCCGGGGTGTCCAGCAGGGCGACGTCCTCGAAGCCCTCGGCGTGCAGCGCGTCGGCGACCCACCGCGCGGCGGCCTCGCTCTCACTCTTCGGGAACTGGTCGAAGTCCGCCACCGACTTGAAGGCCACCAGCTCGGTGAGCTCCGCCTTCGCCCTGGGCATCAGCGAGGCGACGGTCTCGGCGACCGGATTCGACGACATGGGCACGCTCCTTGTGGGTGCGACGTTGTACGGGTGGGCACCCGCGTGAACGGGTGACCGTGCGAGCGTACGCCGGACCCGGTGTGCGGGCGCACGCGGCGGTGATCCTCCCACAGCGGGCTGTGGCGATCTCCGCCGTAGGATGCGGATGACAGGTGCGGCAGCGGCTTGATCGGAGCAGTAGACCATCGTGAGCAGCGAGAACTCTTCGGCGGACGACGTGCGGCGGGTGTGGGACGTCGTCGTGGTGGGCGCGGGACCGGCGGGGGCCTCGGCCGCCTACGCGGCCGCGGTCGCGGGACGGCGTGTGCTGTTGCTGGAGAAGGCGGAGCTGCCCCGCTACAAGACGTGCGGCGGCGGCATCATCGGCCCCTCGCGCGACGCGCTGCCGCCGGGCTTCGAACTGCCCTTCCGTGATCGCGTCCATGCGGTGACGTTCTCGAACAACGGGCGCTTCACCCGTACCCGCCGTTCCAAGCAGATGCTGTTCGGGCTGATCAACCGCCCCGAGTTCGACCAGCAGCTCGTGGAGCACGCGCAGAAGGCGGGCGCCGAGCTGCGCACGGGCGTCACCGTGCAGCGCGTCGAGCAGCACGGCTCGGCGGTGCCGGACCGGCGCACGGTCGCCGTCGTCCTCCAGGGCGGCGAGACGCTGCTGGCCCACGCGGTCGTCGGCGCCGACGGCAGCGCAAGCCGGATAGGAGCGCACGTCGGGGTCAAGCTCGACCAGGTGGATCTCGGCCTGGAGGCGGAGATCCCGGTGCCGGAGACCGTCGCCGAGGACTGGAAGGGGCGGGTGCTCATCGACTGGGGGCCGATGCCCGGCAGCTACGGCTGGGTGTTCCCCAAGGGGGACACGCTGACGGTCGGGGTGATCTCCGCGCGCGGTGAAGGCGCCGCGACCAAGCGGTACTTGGAGGAGTTCATCGGGCGGCTCGGCCTCGCCGGCTTCGAGCCGAGCATCTCCTCAGGCCATCTGACCCGCTGCCGGGCCGACGACTCCCCGCTGTCGCGCGGGCGGGTCCTCGTCTGCGGAGACGCGGCGGGGCTCCTCGAACCGTGGACCCGCGAGGGCATCTCGTTCGCGCTGCGCTCCGGCCGGCTCGCGGGGGAGTGGGCGGTACGGATCACGGAGGCGCACGACGCGGTGGACGCCCGGCGTCAGGCCCTCAACTACGCGTTCGCGATCAAGGCGGGGCTCGGCGTGGAGATGAGCGTCGGCAAGCGGATGCTGATGGCGTTCGAGCGCCGCCCCGGGCTGTTCCACGCGGCGCTGACGAGCCTTCGGCCCGCCTGGAGGGCGTTCACCGACATCACCCGCGGCTCGACGTCACTGGGGGAGCTCGTCCGCTCCCACCCGCTCGCCCAGCGTGCCCTGACCGCGATGGACCGCCGGCTGACGGAGCCCGCGGCCGGCGAGGTCACTGAGTGACCGTGATCCGGAAGACCGGGTGGTCACCGGCGGCCGCGACGATCTCCTCGTCGGAGGACTTGGCGGTGACCCCCTGGAAGTACTGGTTGACCTCCCAGCCCCACTTCTTCAGGTAGGCACGCAGGATCGGGAGCTTCTCCTCGTCGGGCAGCTCCACCGCGGTGAACGCGCGCACCCTGCGGCCCACCCTCAGCTCCCCGCCGCCCGCCGCACGCATGTTGCGCACCCACTGGGAGTGGCCGCGGGCCGAGACGAGGTACTGCGTGCCCTCGAACGTGTGCGGGTTGACCGGGATGCGCTGCATCCTGCCGCTCTTGCGCCCCCGCACGGACATCTCCGCCGTGCCCAGGAGGCTGAAGCCGTGCCGGGCGAGCCAGCCGACGACGCCGTTGAGGCGGACGGTCAGCGGGCTGCCCTTGAGGTAGTACGGCGACGACTGCATGGTGACCCCCGGAGAGTTTCGGAGAGCGATGCTCTCTCTTGTGAGGAGTCTGCATGAGAACGGCGCTCCAAAGCAAGAGCAGTGCTCTTTTACGTGTGCACCGCTCCGGATTCATGGAACACTTCCTGCATGACGACGAGCAGAACCGCACAGGGCGCACGCGCCCGGGCCAGGATCGAAGTCACCGCCGCAATCAAGGACGAGGCGCGACGGCAGCTCGCCGCCGACGGAGCGGCCAAGCTGTCGCTGCGGGCCGTGGCCCGGGAGCTGGGCATGGTCTCCTCCGCGCTGTACCGGTACTTCCCCAGCCGTGACGACCTGCTCACCGCTCTCATCATCGACGCCTACGACTCCCTCGGCGAGCGGGCGGAGGCGGCACACCGGGCGGTCGCGGACGCCGGCCCCGTGCGTCGCTGGACGACGGTCTGCGAGGGCGTACGAGGCTGGGCGCTCGCGCACCCGCACGAGTACGCGCTGATCTACGGCTCGCCGGTGCCCGGATACTCCGCCCCCGAGCACACCGTCGCGGCCGCGGCCCGCGTCGGCCGCGTGCTGATCGGCGTCCTGCGCGACGCGCACCGGGAGCCCGGCCTGGCCGAGCCCCCGCTGCCGGACGAGCTGCGCCCCGAGGCCGAGCGGATCGGGGCCCTCCTGGCCACCGACCTGCCGCCCGCGGTGACCGCGGCCCTCGTCGCGGCCTGGGCCCAGCTGTACGGCCTGGTCGGCTTCGAACTCTTCGGCCAGTTCGACCGGCTGGTGGAGGAACGGGACGTGTTCTTCCGGCATGCGGCGGAAGGGCTCGCGCGCGGGGTGGGGCTGCGCTGAGGAGCCCACTCCACGGATGTACTTCCCCGGGAGTACGCGTGATCACCTCGCCCGGCTGACGTCCGCGGCCGCGTGCGGCGTCTAGCGTGGCGGACATGGACGAGCAGCGCGTACGCGGCGGTGGTCCGCCCTCCTGGCGGCGGTACGGGTCGCCGTGGCGCGGCCGCTGGGACGACGAGGAGCCCGGCGTCCGGTGGCCGTGGCGCTCCACCCTGCTGGTCACCGCCTTCGTGCTGGTCGGCTCGAACTTCGCGGCCCATATGCAGGAAGGGGACCGCGCTCCGCTCGACGTCTTCGCGCGCGTGCTGCTGCTCGTGGCCTCGGGGCTGCTGCTGTGGCGGCAGCGGTATCCGGTGCCCGTCGTGTTCGGCACGGCGGCGGCCGCCATGGTCTACCTGAGCGCCGGATACGCGTACGGGCCCGTCTTCCTCACTGTCGCGCTGGCCTGCTTCAGCGCCGTGGTGGCCGGGCACCGCAGGGCCGCCTGGATCGCCCTGGGGATGCTGTGGGCCGGCCACGTCCTGGTGGCCCACTGGCTCTACCAGTGGCTGCCGCCCTCCCGCGACGCGGGCGCCTCCTGGGGGCAGGAGCTGGTGATCGCCACCTGGGTCGTGGCGATCGTGGCGGTGTCGGAACTGGCCCGCACGAGACGCGAACAGTGGGCCCGCGAGCGGGCCGAGCGCGCGCAGGCGGCCCGGCGGCGCGCCGACGAGGAACGGCTGCGCATCGCACGCGAACTGCACGACGTCCTCGCGCACAGCCTCTCCGTCATCAACGTCCAGGCGGGCGTCGGACTCGCGCTCCTCGACGCCGACCCGGAGCAGGCCCGCACGGCGCTCACCACCATCAAGTCCGCCAGCAAGGAGGCGCTCGGCGACGTACGCCAGGTGCTCGACACCCTGCGCACGCCCGGCGGCGCTCCCCGCGCCCCGGCGCCCGGCCTCGACCGGCTGCCGGAACTGGTGGAACAGGCGGCCCGCGCGGGTCTCACCGTCGAGATCGAGGGCGAGTCGCCACGCCTGCCCCCCGGCACGGACCTCGCCGCCTTCCGCATCGTCCAGGAGGCGCTCACCAACGTCGTACGGCACTCCGGCTCACGGCACGCGCGCGTGCGCCTCGACCACACGGGTGGCGCGCTGCGGCTGCGCGTCGACGACGACGGGCCCGCGACCGGCGACGAGGCGGGCGGCAGCGGCAACGGGCTCGCCGGAATGCGGGAGCGGGCGGCCTCGCTGGGTGGCACGATCGAGGCGGGGCCGCGCCCCGACGGGGGCTTCCGGGTCCTCGCCGTGCTGCCGTCGAGGGTCAGGGAGGGCCGGTGATCCGCGTACTGCTCGCCGACGACCAGTCACTGGTGCGGGCCGGGTTCAGGGCGCTGCTCGACGCGCAGCCCGACATCGAGGTGGCCGGGGAGGCCGCCGACGGCGAGGAGGCCGTGCGCGGGGTGCGCGAACTGCGCCCGGACGTCGTGCTGATGGACATCCGCATGCCGCTCCTGGACGGCCTGGCCGCGACCCGGCGCATCACCGAGGACGAGGCGCTCACCGAGGTCAGGGTGGTCATGCTGACCACCTTCGAGCTCGACGAGTACGTCTTCGAGGCCCTGCGCTCGGGAGCCTCCGGCTTCCTGGTGAAGGACACCGAACCGGACGAACTCCTGCGCGCCGTGCGGGCGGTGGTCGCCGGTGACGCGCTGCTGTCGCCGGGCGTGACCCGTCGGCTGATCGCCGAGTTCGCCGCGCGTTCCAAGGAACCCGCGGCCGCCAACGCCCTCGGCCGGCTCACCGAGCGGGAGCGTGAGGTGATGGCGCTGGTCGGGATCGGCCTGTCCAACGAGGAGATCGCCCGCCGCCTGGTCGTCAGCCCGCTCACCGCGAAGACCCACGTCAGCCGCACGATGGTGAAGCTGGGCGCCCGCGACCGCGCCCAACTGGTCGTCCTGGCCTACGAGTCGGGGTTGGTCCGGCCCGGCTGGCTGGGCTGAGGACCGAGCCCTGCCCGGTCGAGGGGGCCGGGCCGGGCCGCCTGCCGGAAGCGGACCAGGACGCTGATCACGCGGGCCGCGAAGAGCACGGGCGCCAGCACCAGCCCGGTGCGCAGCAGGACACGGGAAAGAGTGTCCTGGAGGTCGAAGAGGAGCGCCGGGCCCGCGACGGCACCGAACACGACGGCTGCCGCGAACGTCGCGCTGAACAGTGCGTATCCGATCTCGACGGTGATCGCGTCCCGTTCGGCCTGGCTGCGCCGTCCCCCGTGTGTGGTCATGCCGGTGAGTGAACAGGAGTGGGGGGGGGGGGGGGGGGGGGGGGGGGGGGGGGGGGGGGGGGGGGGGGGGGGTTCGGGCCGGTTTTGGCTATATCGGCGGCAGAAGCCCACCCTCCTGGTGTGGG